>JAGWQR010000261.1 GCA_028869975.1 Alphaproteobacteria bacterium
CGCCTCGAACCGCTTTACCGTGATCGAAGTCAACGCACGTGATCGTCCCGCGCTGCTCAACGCGCTCGCCTTTGCGCTGTTTGAGAGCAAGACTACGCTCCAGTCGGCGCATGTCGCGACTTATGGCGAACGTGCAGTCGATACCTTCTATGTCACCGACCTGCTGGGCTCGAAAATCACCGCGTCGCTGCGCTTAAAAGCGCTCGAGCGGCGGCTGCTCGATGCAGCAGCGGGGATCATCCTCCAGAGCGAGCCGGCGCAATGACCCGCTTTGCCGCGTTGCACCAGCATCTTGAGATGCTCGCGACGCAGGGGCGTATGCGTACGCTTGCCCCCCGCGCCGGCATTGATTTTGCCTCGAACGACTATCTTGGCCTCGCCGAATCGGAGGAACTACGGGTTGTGGCGCGCAATGCCCTCGCACGCGGGGTGCCGGTGGGGGCGGGCGGATCGCGCTTGCTGCGTGGCAACCATCCCGAACATGAAGCGCTGGAGGCGCAGGCGGCACTCTATTTCGGGGTGGAGCGCGCGCTCTTCCTCGCCAATGGCTTTGTCGCGAACATGGCGTTGTTTTCCACCCTGCCGCAGGGCAGCGATCTGGTGCTCTATGACGAACTGATCCATGCCAGCGTCCATGAGGGGCTGCGGCTGGGCCGCGCGAAGTCGCAAGGCGTGGCACATAATGATGTTGGCGCATTGGAGGCCGCAATCAAAGACTGGCGCGCCAATGTCGGCATGGGCAAGGTCTGGATCGCTGTCGAGAGTCTCTATTCGATGGACGGGGATTTTGCGCCGCTTGAGGCACTGGTTGCTCTCGCTGACGCGCATGAGGCCGTGCTGGTGATCGACGAGGCGCACGCAACCGGTGTGTTCGGTGCGGACGGTGTGGGGCTGGCCGAGGAATATGAGGGGCGCGATAACATCATCACGCTACATACGCTCGGCAAGGCTTGTGGGTGCGAGGGTGCGCTGGTGTGCGGGCCTGCCATAGTAGCGGACATGCTGATTAACCGCGCACGCGGGTTCATTTTCTCGACCGCGCCGTCGCCGTTGATGGCCGCAGTAGCGCGCGGCGCGCTTGATCTGTTGACGACCAGTCAGGAGCGGCAGTTCCGCCTCGCCGCAATGATCGCGCACGCGCAGCAGGTGATCCCGGCGCGGCTCGGCCTGGTGGCATCGGAAAGCCAGATTCAGCCGATTGTAGTCGGGGACAATGCGCGGGCGATGCAACTGGCGGCAGCGTGCCAGCATGAAGGCTTTGACGTGCGCGGCATCCGCCCGCCCACAGTGCCCGAAGGGACGGCGCGGCTGCGGTTGTCGTTGACCTTGAACGCCACAGCCGCCGAGTTTGATGCGCTGATCGATCTGCTTGCCGGGCTGCTATGAGCCGCTTCGTCATCAGCGGCACCGGCACCGACATTGGCAAAACCGTATTTGCGGCGGCGCTGAGCGGTGCGTTACGCGCGCACTACTGGAAGCCGGTGCAGGCGGGACTCGATGCGGAAACAGATGGCGGGACGGTGGCGCGCCTCTCCGGCTTGCCCGCCAGCCATTTCCTGCCTGAGGCGTACCGCCTGAGCCTCCCCGCCTCGCCGCACCTGGCAGCGGAAGCTGAAGGCGTGCTGATTGATGTGGCGGCACTCACTCCACCGCCCGCACACACCCTCATCATAGAAGGGGCGGGCGGCGTGCTGGTGCCGATCACGCGCGAAATCCTGTTCGCCGACCTGTTCGCGCGCTGGCAAATCCCGGTGATTCTGGTGGCAACCACCGCACTCGGCACGATCAGCCATTCGCTGACCGCGATTGAGGCGCTGAAACGACGGGGCGTGCCGATCCACGGTATCGCATTCATCGGCGATGCCCACGCAGACAATGAAGCGATCATCCCGGCGCTGTCGGGTGTCAAGCGGCTTGGGCGGTTGCCATTTATTGACCCGTTGACCCCGGAAACCTTGCGCGCGGCGTTCACCGCCAACTTCGCTCTGACCGATTTCGCATGACACATTCCCTGGTCTGGCATCCTTTCACGCAGCATGGGCTGGACGATGACATCCCGCTGATCGCGCGTGCTGAGGGTGCATGGCTCTATGGCGCGGACGGGCGGCAATGGCTCGATTGCATCTCGTCCTGGTGGGTGACGACGCACGGGCATGGACATCCGAAAATCATGGCGGCAATCCGGGCGCAGACGGTAAAACTCGACCAGTTGATCTTTGCGGGCTGGACACATGAACCCGCCGAAACGCTCGCCCGGGCGCTTGTCAGTCTGGTGCCCGATCCACTTAACTATGCATTTTTCTCGGACTCGGGATCGACGAGCGTGGAGGTCGCGCTCAAAATGGCGCTTGGGTTTTGGCGCAATCGCGGTGAGACCCGCCACAAGATTGTCGTCATGGAGCATAGCTATCATGGCGACACGATTGGCGCGATGTCGGTCGGCGCGCGCGGGGTGTATAACGCGGCCTATGCGCCGCTGCTGTTCGATGTCGTGCGGGTGCCGTTCCCCGAAAGGGCGGGCCAGAACACACTCGATGCGCTGGAGGCAGCGTGCCGTGATCCGCACACCGCCGCGTTCATCGTCGAGCCGCTCATCCTCGGCGCGGGCGGGATGCTGATCTATCCGGCGAGCATCCTTGCCGAAATGCGCGCGATCTGCGTCCGCCACCATGTGCTGTTCATCGCCGATGAGGTGATGACCGGCTGGGGCCGCACGGGCACGTTGTTTGCCTGTGAACAGGCGGGAGTGACACCAGACCTGATGTGCCTCTCTAAGGGCCTGACCGGCGGGGCGATCCCGCTCGCGGTCACGCTTGCATCCGACGCGATTTATGACGCGCATCGCACGCCCCACCGCGCCGACATGTTCTATCATTCTTCAAGCTACACCGCCAACCCGATTGCCTGCGCGGCGGCGAATGCGAATCTTACCATCTGGCGCGACGAGCCGGTGCTGGCGCGGGTGGCGACACTGGCGGAGCAACAGGAGACGTACCTCGCCGCGCTCACTCACCCCGCCCTCATCAACCAGCGCCAGTGCGGCACGATCACCGCGATGGAGATCGCCTCCGACACCCCCGGCTATCTCGATGATATTGGTCCGCGCCTCGCGTCTGAATTTCGCAACAGGGGCCTGCTCCTGCGCCCGATGGGCAACACGCTCTATGTGATGCCGCCTTATTGCATCGCAGTAGAAGAACTTGATCAGATTTACACTGCGGTTGCGGACGTTATCGGCGGGCCCTAAGCCTTCTCCAGCGTGCATTGCAGCGGGTGCTGGTGCTCGCGAGCGAAGTCCATCACTTGCGTCACCTTGGTTTCCGCCACTTCATAAGAGAACACACCACACAGGCCGATGCCCTTCTGGTGGACATGTAGCATCACCCGCGTCGCATCATCCATATCCATGCGGAAGAAGCGCTGGAGCACGTGCACGACAAATTCCATCGGCGTATAATCATCGTTGAGCATCAGCACGCGGTAGAGCGCGGGCTTCTTGGTTTTGGTGCGCGTCTTGGTAGCAACCCCGGTCGAGACATCGTCGGGATTGCTCTGTTTGATATTGGCCATGAAGGGATCAGTCGGCATAGGTTCAGTCTATCGCGAATCATGCCCAAAGAGCAAGAGGCGATCATAGTCAACATGGCTTCAGATGCTGCCGCTTTGATCCAGATCGGCGAGCCTGCGGTAGAGCGTAGCGCGACCAATGCCGAGTCGACGTGCCACCTCGCTCATCCGCCCGCGATAATGGCTGATTGCAAGATGGATAATATCGGCCTCTATATGCTCAAGAGGGCGGATATGGCCCGCCTCATCAAACAGGAGTATGCCGCCATTCTGCATTGTCCGTGCATCAGGTTGATGGGAATGTATAGCGGGCATCACTGTCACAAGTGCTTCGAAATCATCCAGATCAAGCGTCTCCTTTTCGCTTCGCAGGACAGCACGCAACAACACCGATTGAAGCTGGCGAACATTACCAGGCCAGTCGTAAGCAGTCAGTAGCACGCGTGCCCTCTTGCCGAGCTGACAGGCCGACAATCCCAGCCGTGGCAGCACTATGGTAAGGATATCCTGGGCAATCTGTACAATATCTTCGCGCCGCTCTCGCAGTGGCGGCAAGGCGATCCTTACTGATGCAAGCGCATAATAGAGATCCTCGCGCCAAATGTCTGCCCGATGTTTCGGGTCAAATTCATCCGCGCCCGCACTGATGATCCGCACATCGCAATGGCGCGTCGTCCGGCTGCCCCGTTGACGCACGAGCCCATGCTCGATCAGTCGCAGAAGCTGTGGCTGCACGGCTGAAGGCAAATCTTCAACAGGATGGATAAAAAGTGTGCCGCCCTCTGCTGCACTGATCAGACCGTGCCGCTCAATCCGATTGCCATAGAACCGATACGGATCACCGAACAGGGTGATCTCGGCTTCTTCTGCTGAATAATTACGGGGATCGAAGTGAACAAA
The DNA here is from genome assembly GCA_028869975.1 of Alphaproteobacteria bacterium. Taxonomy (GTDB): domain Bacteria; phylum Pseudomonadota; class Alphaproteobacteria; order Sphingomonadales; family Sphingomonadaceae; genus JAGWQR01. The sequence goes on from JAGWQR010000261.1 coordinate 4,468, forward strand.
GGCGCGCGCCCCCCGCGCTCCTGAATGATGAATGGCGCGGGCCAGCATATGCTTGCCGGTTCCGGATTCAC
>JAGWQR010000262.1 GCA_028869975.1 Alphaproteobacteria bacterium
CGCGCCGCACCAGCCGCAAGTCCGAGGGCGTGGCTACTTATGCAGCAGAATTGCGCGGCTTCAATGGCTGGCTTGCGGTCAAAATCACCAATGCGGTGGGGACGATGTGGTGCGCCTATGCCTTTGCCGCGCTCGCGTTCATCAGCCTGCCCTCGGCGATCGCGCAGGGAACCTTCGCACTCATCACCTGGATTTCGCAGACCTTCTTGCAACTGGTGCTGCTCTCCGTCATTATGGTCGGGCAACAGGTCCTGGCCCGCGCCTCTGACAAACAGGCGGCGCAGACCTATAAAGACGCCGAGGCGCTGCTTGAAATCACCGAAAAGCTCGAGCAGCTTATCGCGCTCAACAACCAGATGACGCAGGACATACACGCCGCAGTGGCTGTGAATGGATGAGATAGCCGGATTTGGCCGTCATCCCAGGCATTTGCTCGCTTGTTCGAACACATCTTTGGAAAGGTGCGGCGTGGCGAGGATGCGCTCCAGTTGCGCCTGCATCAATGCCTGCCGCGTTGTATCAAAGCGCCGCCATTTGCCCAGGGGCGGCGTGAGCTTGGCCGCCGTCGTCGGGTTGATCGGATCAAGCGTGATGATGGTATCGGCAAGCAGCGCATAGCCCGCGCCGTCCAAGCGGTGGAACATCCGCTGGTTGCCCGCAAAGCCGCCGATCAGCGCACGCACGCGATTGGGACTTGTGAGCGCAAACCCCTCATGCTGTCTGAGTGCCACCACCGTATCGAATGTGTCATCACGCAGGCTGCCCGCCTGTGCCGAGAACCATTTGTCAATGACCGGTGCCTTGTCCTGATAGTGGGTGAAGAAGGCGGCAAGCGCCTCTTCGCGCTGCGGCGCGTGCAGATTGACGAGCACAAAGAGCGCGTTCATCCGGTTGGTCATGTTGGTGGCTTGCGTGAATTGCGCATGGGCGAGTGTGGCGGTGTTGGGCGCGCCCGCCGCCTGAATATAGCCCAAAGCCACCCCGTGCAGGCGGCGTGCGCCCTTGGCTTGAGGGCTGAGGTCATCGCTCATCCCAAGCGGATCAGCCTGCGCCGCGCGCCATTGGGGCAACAATGCGGTGCCGAGCTGATGGCGCAGCGCCTCGCGCGCGGCAAAGATCGCATCCGGGTCAACGCAGTCCATCTGGTCGCCGATATAAGCCTCGGTGGGGAGCAGGATCGCCTCGGCCTTGAACGCAGCATCGAGCACAGGGTTGGCGAGCGTGTCAGCGACCGCCGCAATCACCGGCGCGGGATCGAGCGGCGCACCTTTTATGGCCGCGAGCAATGTATCGAGCATGAGCTGCTGAAGCGCCTCATAGCGCGCGAACGGATCATCATCATGCGCTGCGAGGAAGGCAAGATCGGCGGCGCTGCGCTGCGCCTCGACAATCACCGGCGCGCTGAAGCCACGATTGAGAGAGAGGATCGGCGCGCGGATCTGATTGGGCATGGTGAGCGTCGTCACCGGCGCTTGAAGCCGCGCGAGCTGCGCCGCCGTGCACTTGCCCGTTTCCGGATCAAACGCCGCCAGTGCGAACGGGATGTCCATTGGGGCTTTGGTGGGCTGACCCGGCGTGGGCCCGAGCGATTGGGTGAGTGTGAGTGTGGCAGTCTGCGCCACCGCATCATGCGCCAGCGCCACCGCCACACGCGGCGTGCCCGCCTGTGAATACCAAAGCCGGAATTGCGCGAGGTCAATCCCCGCCCCCGTCTCGATCGACTGGACAAAATCCTCGCAGGTCACCGCCTGCCCGTCATGCCTGGCAAAGTACAAGTCCGTACCTTTGCGGAACGCCTCTGCCCCCGCTATGGTCGCCATCATGCGGATGACTTCCGCGCCCTTGTTATAGACGGTGGCGGTGTAGAAATTGCCGATTTCGACATAGCATTCAGGCCGCACCGGGTGCGCCAATGGCCCGGCATCTTCGGGGAACTGATAACTGCGCAACGAGCGCACATCGTTGATCCGTTGCACCGCCGCCGAGCCCTGGTCTGCCGAGAAGCTCTGGTCGCGGTACACGGTGAAGCCCTCTTTCAGGCTCAACTGGAACCAGTCGCGGCACGTCACCCGATCGCCTGACCAGTTGTGGAAATACTCATGCGCGACAATCCCGGCGATCAGATCATAATCCGCATCGGTCGCGGTGTCGGGATCAGCAAGAACATAAGCCGCGTTGAACACGTTCAGCCCTTTATTCTCCATTGCGCCATAGTTGAAATCATCAACCGCGACGATGTTGAACACATCCAGATCATATTCGCGGCCATAAACGCGCTCATCCCACGCAAACGCCGCCTTCAATGCCGCCATCGCATGGGCTGTGCGCGGCACGTCTGCAGCCTTCACCCATATGCCGAGATCGACTTTGCGGCCGGACATAGTGGTGAAGCTGTCTTTGTTCGCCTGCAAATCCCCCGCGACTGCTGCAAACAGATAGGAGGGTTTGGGGAACGGATCGCGCCATTGCGCAAAGTGACGGCCATCGGCGAGAGCGCCCGTTTCGATGCAATCGCCGTTGGAGAGCAAGACGGGGTAGCGCACCGCATCCGCCGCCATCCGCACGCTGTAGCGCGACAGGACATCGGGCCGATCCGGGAAGAAGGTAATGCGACGGAAGCCTTCAGATTCACATTGCGTGCAGAGCAGGCCGGAGGAGACATACAGCCCCATCAGTTGCGTGTTGGTTTCGGGGCTTATTTCAACCCGGGTTTCCACCTCATGCGCATCGCCGGTCAGATGGAGCACGAGCGTCGGCCCGTCCATCTCATAATTGGCGGGCGCGCCATCCACCAGCACCTCAAGCGCGCTCAGCCCATCGCCATCGAGGCGCAATGGCCGGTCATACGCACCGTTGCGTTGGACATTGAGCCTGGCGCGCACGCTGGTCACCTTCGCATCGAGCGCGAAGTCGAGCG
>JAGWQR010000263.1 GCA_028869975.1 Alphaproteobacteria bacterium
GCGTCTTGGCAAAAGCAGGGGAGAATTCGGGATCAGGGACCTCTCCGAAAATATGGAAGTGCGTTATGCCCGCCGCCTTCGCGCGCGCCATCATCGCGGGCACAAACCTGGCCCAGAATTCCGGGTTGACATGCTTGGCGGTATCAATGCGGAATCCATCGATATGGTAATCATCGATCCATTTGCCATAGATGTCGATAAAGCCCTGCACGACACGCGGGTTCTCTGTGAAGATATCATCCAGCCCGCCAAAATCGCCATAGGTTGAGTTTTCGCCGCGATACGTCGTGTCTCCGCGATTATGATAATAAATGGGATTGTTGAGCCATTCGGGCTTTTTCACATGCCGTTCGCCCTTTGGGACGAACGGCGTATAGGCATAATCAGGGTTGGTCAGGTGCGCAAAATTTGCGGGCGTCTGATGCGCGGCATCATCACCTTCAAACCCAGGATTGATCGGCGCACCATTCACTCCGCCTTGCCGTGTATAGGGATAATCGGCGATTGACCGGTAGGGGCAGGGTTTGCCCGGCAGGCATTCCTTGTATTGAATGACATCGGCTGTGTGGTTGACCACGATGTCCATATAGACCTTCATCCCGCGCGCATGGGCGGCATCGACCAGACGCTTGAAATCCGCATTAGTGCCGAAATGCGGATCAACCTGCGTGAAATCGGTGATCCAGTAGCCATGATAGCCCGCTGATGTGCCCTGCACCGCCTTGTTTTTGAAAATCGGTCCCACCCAGAGCGCGGTCGCGCCCAGCCCCTGAATATAATCAATATGGTTGAGCAGGCCCTTCAGATCGCCGCCGTGATAATAGCCCTTGTCGGTCGGGTCATAGCCGTCCGCCATTTTCCCACCCGCAATGCCGCCATGATCGTTGGCTGGGTCGCCATTGGCAAAACGGTCGGGCAGCGCAAAATAGATGATCTCATCTTCGGGCAGCCGCTGCAGAAAAGCAGTGGGCTGGTATGTGGGCGCAGCATATATGCTCATGCTGCGCATAAGCAGCAGCAGACTTAAAAGGGTTGCCTCAAACGCTTTCACCTGTGCTCCTCTGATTTGGGTTATCCCGCATGACTGCCACGCAGCTTGTCATGCGACAACCATTATACCGTGTTCGGTGCCAATGTATTCGTATGCACGCGCCGGGAAGTTTGACGCAGCCGTTTTTAGACGTGATAACCTACCCAAACAAATGTCGGAGAGGATCATGGACAAGCCACGCAAAAGCATGGGTGCGCTCATCAATATGCAGATGATGGGGCTGGGTGTGGCCAGCTCCTTCGCGTTGCAGGAATCGAATACAGCGCGGATTTTCCAGACTATGGGTGCCGATCTCGGCAAGCTCCCGTTCCTGATGCTGGCGGGGCCGGTGACGGGCCTGCTGATGCAGCCGATCATCGGGCATTATTCGGATCGCACCTGGGGAAGGCTCGGGCGGCGGCGACCTTATTTCCTTAGCGGCGCAATCTGCGCGATGCTGGCGATGTTTGTAATGCCCAATGCGGGGGCGCTTTGGCTGGCGGCGGTTATGCTTTGGATCCTGGACTTCTCGTTAAATGCCACGATGGAACCGGGTCGCGCTTTCACCAGCGAACTGACTCCGATGAGCCAGCGCGCCTTCGCGTTCGGCATGGGGATGCTGATTTCAGGCGGCGGGCAGGTGGTGGGCAATCTTGCGCCGAGTGTGCTCGATTATTTCCGTGTCGCCAATGTTGCGCCATTAGGCCATATCCCTGATACGGTCCGCTACAGCTATTATATCGGCGCGATTTGCACGATATTGGGCGTGGGCTGGACTGTGTTCAGCACGCGAGAATACAGCCCCGCCGAGCTGGCGGCATTCGATGATGATGGCCCTGCGCAGGTCGAAAACCCGGTCGTACGTCCGCGCCACGGACTCTGGTGGCTGATCGCGGGGGTGGCGGCGACGGCGCTGGTCTGGTGCTTTATGGCCGATCCGATCTCGCGCTATTCGCTGAGTGTGCTCACTGTCGGCTGCGCGCTGTTTGGGCTGGCGCAAATGCTCAACGCTGCCACGACCAAAACGACTCTGCTTACCCATATCTTCAGCGATCTGGTGCAGATGCCGCTGATCATGCGGCGGCTCGCACTGGTGCATTTCTTCACCTGGATCGCGCTGTTCATCCGCTGGCCCTATACCACGCCGGTCATCACACAATATGTTTTTCATTCGACCGATACGACCTCAGCCGCTTATAATGAGGGCGCAAATTGGGTCGGCGTGCTCAATGGTACCTACAGTCTTGTGTCGGCGTTCGTAGCGGTACTGCTGATTCCAGCGCTTGCACGGCATTTTGGCAATGTCAAAACGCATATCGGCTGTTTGTGCGTGGCTATTCTTTCCTATTTGCTTGTGGTGGTGATCCGGGATCGTTACACACTATTCATCCCCTGGGTCGGGTTCGGGATCGCCTGGGCATCGCTCAACATGCTGCCTTTCGTCATCCTGACCCGCGCGCTGCCTGCCAATAAGCTTGGTATTTATCTGGGCATCTTCAATTTCTTCATTGTGCTGCCGCAGATACTGGTGGCGACGACGATCGGGCCGGTGCTGAGGGCCTTCTTCCCGCATGAACCGATCTGGACGTTCCTGATTGCGGCCGTTGCAACAGCGCTTGCCGCCCTCGCCATGCTGCGCGTGCACGAACCAGAGGAAAGCATCAAAACGATGCATTAGTTTGGATCGCCGCTTGCCCCGAGCGTCGGCTTGGGTTAGATTTATGAACGCGGACTGAGGCTGGCGAGAATTATGGGTTTTTTGAAAATCATCTTCTGGGTTGTGATCCTGATAGTACTCATCAGTTTTACGCTGATGAACATCAAAACCGAGGTCGGCATCAATGTTTTTCCGACTTCGGTTGGCCCGGATTATAATGTGCGCCTGCCAACGCTGGTGTTTGTCTCGTTCCTGATGGGACTGCTTCCTTATTTTTTGCTGCATCATGCAACGCGCTGGTCATTGAACCGCAAACTCAAAAAGACGACGCGCGAGCTTGAGGATCAAAAGCAGGCGGCGGCGGCGCGCACACAGGCGGAGCTGGCCGCGCACAAAGATCAGTTTCGGGAGAGTAGCTGATGCGCTCGCCCATCTATGTTGCGCTCGATACGCCTGTGCTGGAGCAGGCGAAGGCGATTGCGCGTGCCGTGAAGGGGCATGTCGGCGGCATCAAACTGGGGCTGGAATTTTTCTCGGCCAATGGCCGCGCCGGCGTGCGCGAGATGGCGGAACTCGGCCTGCCGATCTTCCTCGATCTCAAATTCCATGACATTCCGAACACGGTGGGCAAGGCGATACAGGCGCTGCGCCCTCTCAAGCCGGCGATCCTGACCGTGCACGTCGCTGGCGGCCGCGCGATGATGGAGGATGCCAAGGCGGCAGCGCCAGAGGGCACCAAGGTTGTTGGGGTTACTGTGCTGACCTCGCTCGATGGCGGTGATCTTGGCGCGATTGGCGTTGTGGCGAACCCGCACGCACAGGTTGAACAACTGACGCGGCTGGCGCTGGAAGCGGGGCTGGATGGTGTGGTCTGTTCTGGTGAAGAGGTGGCAGCGGCCAAAGCAATCTGGCCAAAGGGATTTTTTGTAGTGCCGGGCGTGCGCCTGGCGAACGGGGTGGCAGGGGATCAAAAACGGGTGGTGACGCCAAGACAGGCACTGGACAGCGGGGCATCGATTCTGGTGGTGGGGCGTCCCATCACCCAAGCGAAGGACCCCGATCATGCTGCACGAGCCATTGAAGCCACACTCTGAGTCTGACAATCATGACGATTGCCGTAAAAATCTGTGGCATCACCACGGCTGGGGCGCTGGATGCTGCGCTGGAGGGTGGGGCAACGCATATCGGCCTGGTGTTTTTCCCGCCCAGCCCGCGTTATATTGCGCCCGATGATGCCGTGGCGCTTGCGGCGCGCATCGCCGGGCGCGCAAAGATTGTTGGCCTGTTTGTCAATCCGGCCGATGCGGTGCTACGGCAAGTGCTCGCCAAAGTGCCGCTCGATATTATCCAGCTCCATGGCGAAGAGGCGCCCGCGCGTGCCAGCGACATCAAGTCACAAACAGGTCTGCCAATCTGGAAAGCGGTACCGGTGCGCAAGCGCATCGATCTGGCGGTGGCGGAGCAATATCTCAGCATTGCCGAGCGCATCCTCTATGATGCCAAAGCCCCGCCCGGCGCGGCGCTCCCCGGGGGTAACGGTATGCGCTTTGACTGGGAGGTGCTGCGCGGGCATCGTCATTCCATGCCTTGGATACTCTCGGGCGGGCTCGATGCGGGCAACATTGCCGAAGCCGTACGCGTTACCGGTGCGATCATGCTGGATGTATCCTCGGGCGTTGAAACTGCTCCTGGTGTGAAA
>JAGWQR010000264.1 GCA_028869975.1 Alphaproteobacteria bacterium
GCTGCTGCAGGTACGCGCGCTGCTGGGTGGTCAGGGCTGGTATGATCTGCGCAATCATGCACTCAACCCGCCTTATGGTGAAAATATCCACTGGTCGCGGCTGGTTGATCTGCCGATTGCGGGTTTGATTCTGCTCTTCAAGCCACTGGGCACCGGGGTTGCCGAGCGGATTGCCTGTGCGATTGCGCCGATGCTCCCGCTGTTTGTGGCGATGTTGGGGATGGGGATTATCACCCGGCGCCTAGTGCATGTTTATGCTTATTTGCTGGCACTGTTTCTGATGATGTGCGCCCTGGTTGCCCTGAGCATGTTTATGCCGATGCGAATCGATCATCATGGCTGGCAGCTCGCGCTGCTCGTGCTGACGATGGCGGGAATGGTTGATGCGCGCAGCAGCCGTGGCGGGCTGGTGATGGGGCTGACGAGCGCGGCCTCGCTCGCGATCGGGCTTGAGATGATCCCCTTTCTGGCGATTGCTGGCGGTTCAGTGGTGTTGCGCTGGATAGCGGCTGAAGAGGGTGCTGAGGCACGTATGCGCACCTATGGCTGGGCGCTCGCGCTGGGGTGCATGGCCGGCTACGGCGGCTTTGCTTCGTACGACAATGCCGTGATGCGCTGCGATGCGCTCACCCCGGTGTGGTTGACGATGATGGTGCTGGCGGGCGGCATTGCGGCAGCGTTGAGCTTTGTGCCGCGCGCGATAATGCCCATACGGCTCGGGCTGGCGTTGATAAGTGGTATGGTGCTGGCAGGCGTATTTGTCGATTTCTTCCCGCAATGCCTGGGGCGGCCCGAACAAGTGTCGGATGAGGTTTACCGCATCTGGCTGAGCAATGTCCGTGAGGCCAAGCCGCTGCTCATTCAGCCGGTCATGACTTTGTGGAGCACAATTGCGCTGCCGATTGCCGGACTGACCGGGACGCTGTTTGCAGCGAAAAAAGCGCGTGGTACCCCTGTCTTTGTGCCATGGCTCACAATCACGCTCTTCACAATGGCTGCGTTCGCACTCACGCTCTGGCAGGTGCGGATGGGCCCGGCGACGCAACTGGTCGCCATTCCGGGGGCGGTCGCGCTTGCCTGGGCGCTGGTGCCGCGCGCGCAGGCGAGCGGGCAGATGCTGGTGCGCGTATTTGGCACCTTCGCGATTTTCCTGTTCGTTTCAGGAATCGGGATCAGTGCTGCGGCGGCGTTATGGCAGACAAGACACGAGACTATCAGAAGTACCAAAGTCAGCATCTACGGACGTGGCGCTGCCCCCAATCCAAATATCGCCTGTCTCACTCTGCCTGTCCTGACCCCGCTTAACCGCTTGCCTGGCAGCACAATCTTCACCCATGTTGATTTGAGTGCGCGACTGCTGCTGTTCACCCATCATCGCGCGATTTCTGGGCCCTATCATCGGAACGGTGATGCAATCCTCGATGTTTACCATGACTTCGGCGGTACACCCGAGCAAGCGCGCGTGATCATGGCGCATTACGGCGCACGCTATCTGCTGATCTGCCCTGGCATGAACGAAACCACCGTGTATCATGCGCGCTGGCCGGGTGGGTTTTACGATCAACTGATACATGGCAAGGTACCGGACTGGTTGACGCCAGTCACGCTGCCGCGCAATTCCCCGCTCAAACTCTGGGCGATTGCGCAGCGATAAGACTGAAGCTATGATGCACACATGTTAACTCCACCTGACCCCGCGACATTGTTGATTGCCGATATGGGCGCGCGCGCGCGTGCTGCCGCGCTGGTGCTTGCCCAGACACCGACGACGCAAAAGGCGGCGGCCCTGAGGGCCGGGGCTGCGGCAATCCGCGCTTCGGCTGCCGAGATCCTGGCCGCCAGTGCGATGGATGTGGCGGCGGGCGAGAAAAATGGCCTTTCGGGAGCGATGCTCGACCGGTTGCGCGTGGATGCGGCGCGGCTGGAAGGCATTGCAGCATCGGTAGAAGATGTGACGGCGCTGCCCGATCCGGTGGGGCAGGTGATCGACCAATCGGAGCGCCCCAATGGCCTGAAACTCAGCCGGGTGCGCGTGCCTTTGGGCGTGATCGGCATCATTTATGAGAGCCGGCCGAACGTGACGGTCGATGCGGGTGTACTCGCGCTGATGTCGGGCAATGCCGCCATTCTGCGCGGCGGATCGGAGGCAATCAACACTTCCCAAGCGCTCCACAAGGCGCTGGTTGCTGGTATCACTTCGGTAGGTCTGCCCGCTGATGCGATCCAGCTCGTGCAGGATACGGACCGGGCGATTGTCGGTGCCATGCTCAAGGCGGCGGGCTTGATCGACATTATCGTGCCGCGCGGCGGCAAGACGCTGGTGGCGCGGGTGCAGGATGAAGCGCGCGTGCCCGTGCTCGCACATCTCGACGGGATTTGCCATACCTATATCGACCGCGCCGCTGATCCGGAGAAGGCCGTAAAGCTTGCGGTCAACGCCAAGATGCGGCGCACCGGCATTTGCGGCGCGACCGAGACGCTGCTGATCGACACGGCCTATGCCGACCCCAAGCCGATCCTTTCCGCGCTGATTGAGACGGGATGCGAAGTGCGTGGGGATGCGGGCATTTGCGCGCTCGATCCGCGCGTTGTACCCGCCGGGCCAGCAGACTGGGATACCGAATATCTTGATGCGATCCTGTCAGTCGCGCTGGTGAATGGCGTCGAGGGTTCGCTCGCGCACATTGCCACGCACAGCTCGCACCATACCGACGCGATTATTACAGAGGACGCCGCCACCGCCGAGCATTTCCTGAATGTAGTCGATTCGGCGATCGTGATGTGGAACGCCTCCACCCAGTTCGCCGATGGGGGCGAGTTTGGGTTGGGTGCGGAAATCGGCATCGCCACCGGGCGGTTGCACGCACGCGGGCCGGTGGCGCTCGAGGGGCTGACCACCTATAAATGGCTGGTGCGCGGCACCGGGCAGGCCCGCCCCTGAGTTTCGCACATCAGAAATGCGCGCCGCACCGCATCGGCCTGCTCGGTGGATCCTTTAACCCTGCACACGCCGCGCACCGGGCGATCAGCTTGTTTGCGCTCAAGGCGCTGGCGCTGGATGAAGTGTGGTGGCTGGTGTCGCCGGGTAACCCGTTGAAGGCTAGTGCATCGGATATGGCACCCCTCAGGACCCGCTGCGCTTCCGCGTGCGCGCTCTCCAAACGCGCGCGGATTCGCGAAACCGCCATCGAGCAGCGCCTCGGCACTCGCTATACGATCGATACCATCGCGGCGCTGCAACGCCGTTACCCCAAAGAAAAATTTATCTGGCTGATGGGTGCAGATAATCTCAAATCGTTTCATTTATGGGCCGAATGGAGAGTGATTGCTTCGATGTTACCCATTGCGGTTATTTCCAGGCCGGGGTATAGTGCAGGCGTGCGGTGGTCCCCCGCCGCGCTCTGGCTGCGGCGATTTGTCCGTTCCGCAGATCAGGTGAAAAGATGGACAAACTGGAGTCCGCCGGCGCTTGTGCATGTGCGCTACCCTCCCGATCCAACTTCCGCCACTGCGATGCGTCGGCTGCGTCCCGATTGGCATCTTGCTCCCCCACCGCCGCTGCTGCGCGATGCGCTTACGCACCGGCTAATTCGAGAGGTCTGACTTGCCTGCCCTAGCAACTGCAACCAAACCGACCCGTAAACCACAACCTCAGGCCGGTACACCGGTAGAAGCACTCCACCAGATGATCCTCACATCGCTCGATGACGACCAGGCGATTGAAACGGTCTCGATCCCACTTGAGGGCAAATCGAGTATCGCTGATCATATGGTAATCGCTTCAGGACGCTCGACACGCCAGGTTGCCTCAATGGCGCACAAGATTGCCGACAAGGTGAAAGCGATGACCGGCCGTCCGGTGAATATTGAAGGGCTGCCGACCGCCGACTGGGTGCTGATCGATGCGGGGGACGTGATTGTCCATCTGTTCCGGCCCGAAGTGCGCAGTTTCTATAATCTAGAGCGCATGTGGGGCTTTGGCGATCCGCCCGCACAGGCGGCCTGACCCTTTGATGTGAAGTTGCACATCATTGCGCGCGGCAAGCTGGGCCGTGGCGCGGAAGCCGAGATCATCGCGCGTTACGCCAAGCGGATAAGCTGGCCATTTGCGATCAGCGAATTACCCGATGTCGGCGGCAAATCGCCCGCAGCGCTCGTCCCCGCCATCATTGTAGCGCTTGATGAGACGGGCGCGCTGCTCTCCTCCGCCGAACTCGCCGACAAGATTGTGCATTGGCGCGACACCGGCATCCGAGAATGCCGCTTCCTGATTGGCGCGGCTGATGGGTTGAGCGATGAAGCGCGCGCTTCAGCTGACCTGTTACTCTCGTTCGGGCGCGCCACCTTTCCACATCTGCTGGTGCGGGTGATGCTGGTTGAGCAGCTTTACCGGGCAATCACGATCATCGACGGCCACCCCTATCACCGCGCAGGTTAAGACGCGGGGGTATCCGCAACCGCGCGCACACGCACCTGCTCGATCTTGCGGCCATCGAGCCGAACCACCTCAAACACATGTCCCTGCGTGGTGAAATGATCGCCCGCATCCGGAATGCGCTTGAGTTGCGCCAGCACAAAGCCTGCGACGGTGGCATAATCGCGGTCCTCGGGCAGCAGCAGATCGAGCTTTTCGGCGAGCATATCGGCGGGCGTCCAGCCAGCCACCAGCAGCGCGCCGTTGGGCTGATCGGTGAACGCCGGTTCGCCATCATCGGGATCCGCAATGGCGGCGGGGCTGACCAGCGCGGCAAGCAAATCGGCGGGCGTTACAATCCCCTCAAAATGCCCATATTCATCATGCACGAGCGCCAGCGGCACATCGGACGCGCGCAGTGTTTCCAGAGCGTTCATCGCATCTATCTGGTCGGGGATGATCGGTGCCGGGCGGATGAGCGCACGCAGGTCAAGCACTTGGCCGCGCAGCAGCGCCGTCATCACATCATGGCTGACCAAAACCCCAAGTACATTGTCAATCGATCCATCCGCCACTAGCAGGCGCAAGTGGCGCATTTCGGCGAGTGCCTTGCGCGCCTCGTCCAGGGTTGCGTTGATGTTGATCCAGGCGATCTCGGTGCGCGGGGTCATAATCTCGCGCACGGGCCGGTCGGCGAGCCGCACCACGCCCGCCATGATCGCGCGCTCATTCTCCTCGATCAGGCCAGAGCGGTGCGCCTCGCTCACCATCAGGTGCAATTCGTCGGCGGTCACTAGGTGCGTTGCCCCCGCCTTGAAGCCGAGTAGCCCAAGAATCGCCGCGCTGCTCACCTCTAACCCCCAGACCAGCGGCTTGAGCACACGCGACATCAGCATCATCGGCCGCGCGGTCGATGCGGCGATGCGCTCGGCGGCGTGCAGGGCGATCTGCTTGGGCACCAGCTCCCCAAAAATCAGCGTGATCAGGGTTACAATCCCGACAACAAGGATGAACGCCGCGGGCTTGGCGAAATGGTCGGTCAGCCCCATCGCCATCAGCCTTTGCATGATCGGGGATTCAAAATTTGCACCAGAAAATATTCCCACACCAATCGCGATCAAGGTGATGCCGATCTGGATCGTTGAAAGGAATTTTCCGGGATCATCGCCCAGCGCCAGTGCAGTTTTCGCCCCCGTAATCCCGCGCCGTTCCATCGCGTGCAGGCGTGCGCGCTTCGCCGAGACAATAGCGATTTCGGCCATTGCGAAGGCTCCATTGAGGATGATCAGGATGACGACTAGGATGACGTCTATCCAGGGGAACGGCGTCAGGGAATGCGGGTGTGACATCGGCTCTGGCTGACGTTATGCGGCGTTGCGTGGATTCGCGCAAGTCTCATCGGCGCTCTGCAAAAAAATCCTTGAGTTGTGCAGAGGCGATGCTGGCCCCGATCCCGCCATAAATTTCTGGCTTGTGATGGCAAGTCGGGTGCGCGAATACGCGTGCGCCATGCACCACCGCGCCGCCCTTGGGGTCTTCAGCTGCAAAATAAAGCCGCGCAATGCGGGCCTGGGCAATGGCGCCGGCGCACATCGCGCAGGGTTCGAGCGTGACATACAGGTCGCAATCGGCTAGAAACTGGCTGCTGAGCGCGGCTGCCGCCCGCCGCAGCGCGACAATTTCGGCATGGGCGGTCGGGTCACAAGTGGCGCGCATCGCGTTGGCGGCCTCGGTGATGATTTTGCCACCCTGCACGATTACGGCCCCGACCGGCACCTCGCCGTGCGCAGCCGCTTGGGCCGCCAGTGCGAGCGCACGCTCCATGAACGGGGGAAGGGGAAGGGTGGCCATGAATTCTGCTTGACTTGTCCGGTAGATCGCGTTAGCGGCTCGCGCTTTCCAAACCAAGTGTTTAGACAGGATTTTGATCGATGGCGCGCGTATGCGAACTCACGGGCAAGGGCAGACAGGTAGGCCATAATGTCAGCCACGCCAACAACAAAACCAAGCGAACCTTTCTGCCCAATTTGCAGAATGTCACCTTGATGTCGGAAGCGCTCGGCCGCTCGGTTAAGCTACGCGTTTCCACACACGGTCTGCGCTCGGTTGAGCATAATGGCGGGCTGGACAACTGGCTGGCCAAGACGAACGAGGCCGATCTCTCTCCCGCCGCGCGCAAGATCAAGCGTGAGCTTGCCAAAAAGGCGAAGACTGCCGCCTGATTGCTACGCCTGCGCGTTCGGTGTGAGCAGCCAGCTCGGGCCGCGCACATCGTCTACAGGTTCGATTGTATGATTGCGTTCGCGCGCGAGAATAGCGAGCTCTTTAGCCGCCATGGGATCATCGGCAATAACGCGTATCGTTTCGTGCCCGCTACTCTGACGGATCGCCTTTGCCGCGCGCAGAACCGGCCAGGGGCAACGCAAGCCGCGCGCATCAACCAGAATCTCAGCGCTCGGCATAAGGGTTCTTGGGTGCGCGAAGGGTGAGGCGAATCGGCACCGCGCCATAGTCGAGATCACGCCGCAGTCCGTTGACCAGATAGCGACGGTAGCTTTCCGGCAACTGATCTACCCGCGTGCCAAATATGACAAACGATGGTGGCCGTGTCTTGTTTTGAGTGATGTATCTGAGTTTGATGCGTTTGCCGCCGGGTGCAGGGGGCGGGTTGGCGTCGACCGCGCGCTCGAACCAGCGGTTGAGCTGCGCCGTCGTTGTGCGGCGGCACCAGGCCGCGCGTGTATCGAGCGCGACCTGCAACAACTGGTCGATCCCCTTGCCGGTAGCTGCCGAAACGGTCATCAGCGGCACGCCTTTAACCTGCGCAAAACCATCGTCGAGCGCAGCGCGCACCCCCTGATAGAGCGCGCTACCCTGCTCAACCGTATCCCATTTGTTGAGCGCAATAACGAGCGCGCGGCCTTCAGAATAAATCTGGTCGGCTATGCGCAGATCCTGCGCTTCCAGCCCGCGCGTCGCATCGAGCAGCAGGATGACGACCTCGGCAAAATCGATCGCGCGTTGGGTGTCGGCGGCAGAAAGGCGTTCGAGCTTGTCGTCAACCTTGGCCTTTTTGCGCAATCCGGCGGTGTCGATCAGCCGGACGGGCTGATCGTGCCACATCCAGTCGATGCTGATCGAATCGCGCGTGATCCCCGCTTCCGGGCCTGTAATCATCCGGTCCTCGCCGAGCATTTTGTTGACGAGCGTCGATTTGCCCGCATTGGGCCGCCCGACGATGGCGAGCTTGAGCACCGCC
>JAGWQR010000029.1 GCA_028869975.1 Alphaproteobacteria bacterium
ATCGCATCTGCATTCGGTAGCGTATCGCCAGCTAAATGATGATCCGTGATCACCACTTGTAATCCCATTTCTTTAGCTCTTGCTACTCCTGCAAATTGACTTGTACCATTATCAACGGTAATCAACAGATCAGGTGCACGAGACAAGGCAGCGTCAACCAATTCAGGCGTTAATCCATAGCCATATTCAAACCGATTAGGCACCATAAAATCTGCATGTTGCGCGCCCATTGCGCGCAAGGCTAATACGGCTAAAGTAGTTGCAGTAGCACCATCAACATCATAATCACCGAAGATGACCATCTTCTCGCGCGCGATAACCGCATCGGCAAGGCGGTGCGCCGCCTTCTCCATATCAACGAACAGCGCCGGATCGGGCATCAACGTGCGCAGCGTGGGGCGGCGCTGCACCGCCAGATCGACCCGCGCAACGCCGCGCGCCAGCAACAGTCGGTTGAGCAAATCATCGGGCGTAAAATCCGTGTCGCGCTCATCATTCACGCCGGCGCGCCAGCACCAGTCCTTCCCACTGATCGAGCGCGGCAGGTTGAGCGACATGCTCATGGCTGCGGGCAAAGCATCGCGACGGTGCAGCGTGCATAGCGGCCACCAAATTCCTGCCTGATCGCGGCATCATGCACAAAGCCGTTCTTCTCATAAAGGTGGATTGCGGCCTGGCAATCATGGTGCGTGAGCAGATACAGGCGCTTGGCCTGCAACTCGCGTGCCCGCGCGATCATGGCCTGAAGCAGAAATTCGCCCGCTTTCAGCCCGCGCGCACTTTCCAGTACCCCCATTTTGGTCAGCTCATATTGATCAGGCCCGGTTTTCTGCAAGGCACAGGTACCAACAATGCCAAGCCCCTCCGCCTCCACAAACAAGATCGCGCCGCCTGGTTCAATGATGCGCGCGCGCGGACTTTCCAGCACATCTATATCCGTCTGTTCCAGCGTGAACATGCGCTCGATCCATTGCGCGTTGATGGCGTAAAAGAGTGGTGCCAGCTCATCGCGATACTCTACAATCCGCAAACTCATGCCTGCCCTTCCTCCATCATGAA
>JAGWQR010000265.1 GCA_028869975.1 Alphaproteobacteria bacterium
GAGGTTATACATGGTGTAGAAGCTCGCCACCTCATACACGCGGATATAGGCCATGCCGAGCGTGCGCGCGATGAACTCCATCACCGGCACAGGCAGCCAGCCTTGCGTATGCGTGTCCGCGCCGACCTGCCGCTGGGCGAGATCAAGCAGCGGCATCACCGCCGATTGCTGACGGCCTGCGGGGTAAAGCGCGATGATACGCGCGGCTTCGGTGGCGTTTTCGGGCGTCCAGGCGAAGTCGCCCCATTTGGCGCGGGTTTCAGCTTCGTTGGGGATGTGGGGAGTATCAGCCATTTGGATTTGCTTTGCGCAGAAGCAGAAACATAACAGCACATAATCCCAGATTTGCAGCAATACCGCCGACGTTCAGTCTCCCATCGTGAAAGAAATCATACAAAACAGCGCTAATTCCGCATGTAAGACTCAGTGAACACAAAACGAAAACAAGCCTATCCCTTATCACCGATCACACTCCCCGAACACAATGTCCGCAGCGCCTAAAATCGCGGTCGTGTCCGCCAGCATATGGCCGCGCGACATGAAGTCCATTGCCTGCAAATGGCTGAACGCGGTGGGCCGGATTTTGCAGCGATATGGCTTGTTGGTGCCATCGGCGACGAGGTAAACGCCGAACTCGCCCTTGGGGCTTTCGGTCGCGACATACACGCTGCCCGCCGGCACATGGAAGCCCTCGGTATAGAGTTTGAAATGGTGGATGAGCGCTTCCATGCTCATCTTCATTTCGCCACGCTTGGGCGGCGCAACCTTGCGGTCATCGCTCGCAATCGGGCCATCGGGAATTTGCGCCAGGCACTGCTTCATGATGCGCGCGGACTGGCGCACCTCCTCCACCCGCACCATGAAACGATCATAGCAATCGCCCTTGGTGCCGACGGGAATGTCAAACTCCATCTCGGCATAGGCATCATAAGGCTGGCTGCGGCGCAAATCCCATGGGATGCCCGCCGCGCGGATCATCGGGCCAGAAAAGCCCCAGGCGAGCGCGTCCTCCTTGCTCACCACGCCAATATCGACATTGCGCTGCTTGAAAATGCGGTTGTCGGCCACCAGCGAGACCGCATCTTCAAACAGCCCGGGCAGCCGCGTGTCAAGCCAGTCACCAATGTCGGTAAGCAGCTTCAGCGGCACATCCTGATGCACGCCGCCGGGCCGGAACCAGGCCGCGTGCATCCGCGCACCCGAAGCCCGCTCAAAGAAATTGAGGCAATCCTCGCGGATTTCGAAGAACCAGAGGTTCGGTGTCATTGCCCCCACGTCCATGACATGCGAACCGAGGTTGAGCATGTGGTTGGAAATGCGGGTGAGTTCGGCGAACAGCACGCGCAGATATTGCGCTCGACGCGGCACCGCAAGATCAAGCAGTTTCTCGATGGCCAGCACGTATGAATGCTCCATGCCGAGCGGCGAGCAATAATCTAATCTGTCAAAATAGGGCAGCGCCTGCAAATAGGTCTTATACTCGATCAACTTCTCGGTGCCGCGATGGAGCAGGCCGATATGCGGATCCATTCGCTCGACAATCTCGCCGTCCAGTTCCATGACAAGGCGCAACACACCATGCGCCGCAGGGTGCTGCGGGCCGTAATTGATGGTGTAATTGGTGATCGTGTCATTACCCGTGGTGGGGGATTGCTCGATGGTATAGGCACTCACTTTCCTGCCCCCTTCTCATCGCCGGGAAGCGCATATTCCGCGCCTTCCCAGGGCGACATAAAGTCAAACGCGCGGAAATCCTGGGCCAGCGTCACCGGCTCATACATCACCCGCTTATGCTCCTCGGAATAGCGCAGCTCGACAAAGCCGGTGAGCGGGAAATCCTTGCGCTGCGGGTGGCCGGCAAAGCCATAATCGGTGAGGATGCGGCGCAAATCCGGGTGCCCCGCAAACAGCACGCCGTACATGTCATACACCTCGCGCTCGAGCCAGTTGGCGACCGGCCAGATGCCTGTGACCGACGGCACGGGGGTGGCTTCATCGGTGGTGACATGCACGCGGATGCGATGGTTCTTCGTCACCGAAAGCAGCATATACACAACCTCAAAGCGCGGATCGCGCTCGGGCCAGTCCACTCCGGCGATCTCCATGAGCTGCTGGTAAGCGCACTCATCGCGCAGAATCATCATGCAGCCCAAGAGCTTCTCGCGCTTCACATGCAGCGCGACCTCGCCATGCGCTTCCTCGGCACGGAGCAAATCCTTGCCGAGCGCCTTTTTGAGCGCGGCGACCTCACCCTTGGGGGTGGTGTATGCGGGGGCGGGGTGAGCACTCAACGCACAATCGTCCCTGTTCTCCGAATTTTGCGCTGCAACTGCATGATGCCATAGAGCAAAGCCTCGGCGGTGGGCGGGCAGCCGGGCACATAAATATCGACCGGCACAATCCGGTCGCAGCCGCGCACCACTGAATAGCTGTAATGATAATAGCCACCGCCGTTGGCGCAGCTGCCCATCGAAATCACATATTTCGGATCGGACATCTGGTCATACACCTTGCGCAGCGCCGGGGCCATCTTGTTGCACAACGTGCCGGCGACAATCATGACGTCCGACTGGCGCGGAGAAGCGCGCGGCGCGGCACCAAAGCGCTCCAGATCATAGCGCGGCATGTTGACATGGATCATCTCGACCGCGCAGCACGCCAGCCCGAACGTCATCCACCACAAGCTCCCGGTGCGCGCCCAGTGGAACAAATCCTCGGTTGACGCGACAAGGAAGCCCTTGTTGGAGAGCTCGCCGTTCAGGTCATTGAAGAAGCCGTCCTGCGTGGGGACGCCGCCCTGCGGTGCGGTAATCACTCCCATTCCAGCGCTCCCTTCTTCCAAGCATAGGCATATCCCAGCACCAGTTCGACGAGGAACACCATCATCGCCCCCCAGCCGACCCAGCCCGATTGCTTGAGTGATACCGCCCAGGGGAACAGGAACGCCGCCTCAAGATCGAAGATGATGAACAGAATCGCGACCAGATAGAAGCGCACATCAAATTCGGAGCGCGCATCCTCGAACGCGGGAAAGCCGCACTCATATTCGGAGAGTTTTTCGGGCGTCGGGTTGTGCGCGCCAGTCAGGCGTCCCACGATCATTGGTAAAAAGACAAAGGCGGATGACAATAAGAGCGCA
>JAGWQR010000266.1 GCA_028869975.1 Alphaproteobacteria bacterium
CATCGCACAAGCACCGCCGCGCCGGTCTCGCAAAAATGCACTGCTTTGGCCATCACCGACAGTCTCCCACATCGAATACAGAAGACAGTAACGACTCTACACTTGCACTTTTCACATTTCGTGACATAGTTTTCGCAATAGACGCCATCAAAAGGCGTTGGATGAAAGCGAGGAGAGAATGACCGAGTTGGTGCGCGTCGCTGCGCTTACCGGCTATTTTGAGACGATGGCCGGTTTTGGCATTGATCCCCGCGCCTTGCTCAGCGCGCAGGGCTTGAGCGCCAATATGCTCGTTAACCCCGAACATCTCATCCCCGCCAGCGCGACGATCCGGTTGCTGGAGCGTAGCGCAGAAGTGACCGGTTGCATCACCTTTGGTTTGCGCATGGCGGAAGGGCGGGTGCTGGCCAATCTTGGCGCAACGAGTTTGCTGATCGCGCACCAGCCGACATTGCGCAAGGCGCTGGCGACGCTTGCCGAGTTTCGGGCACGGATCAACTCAACCCTCGTGCTGCAAATGGAAGAGATCGACGGGCAGGCGATATTGCGCGAGGATTTCTCGCTGCGGCGGCCTGAACCCTCGCGTCAGGCCTCAAACCTCGCGCTCGGCGTGCTGGCGCGGCTGTGCGCATCGGCTTTGGGCGAGAACTGGAGACCACTCACGGTTTGCTTCAGACATGAAGCACCACCGACGAGCGAACTTCCTATATTTACCCGATTGTTCCGCTGCCGACCCGAATTTGACTGTGAATTCGACGGCATCGTGCTCGACGCCAACGAGCTCGACCGGCCTAACCCCAAATCTGACAGCCAGCTGGCTGCCCATGCCCGCCAGCTTATCGATTCCGTCATGAACCCCGCTGAACGGACGACGGCCGAGGATGTCGATCAGCTGATCAAGGTCTTGTTGCCGTCAGGCCGTGCAACAATACAGATTTGCGCGGCGTCGATGGGCGTCACAGTGCGCACACTCCAGCGGATGCTCGACGCGGAAGGCGCATGTTTCACTGAGCTGCTCAACCGCGCACGGATGCAAATGGCAACGCAATATGTCCGCAATCACCGGATGCGCGTGACCGATATAGCCCAGATGCTGGGGTACAGCTCGATTGGCGCCTTCACGCGTTGGCACGTGCAGGCGTTCGGGGAGCCCCCGTTGAAAGCGCGCAAAGGGGCGGGGTGAGGGGTATCGGACAAGGCCGGCAACGTCGAAAATACCTCCAAATACTCCCAGCGCAAATTTGGATGGGGTAAAACGGGGTCGGATGGGATTGGATACGAATCACCATAAAACCCTAGAAATCAGACGTTTTTTTGGTACGGCATGGGTTTGGGTGAAATGTGGTGAAATTCGGGAATGGTAGCGGAGGAGGGACTCGAACCCCCGACACGCGGATTATGATTCCGCTGCTCTAACCAGCTGAGCTACTCCGCCGAGGCGGCCTGGCCGACCCTGACTTTGCGCGCCATACTGTGTGATGCAAATATGGTCAATCCATCATCACCATTCAATTTCCATTCAGCTTTTTCATCTGATAGAGAAGGATAGTAATGGACATGCACGTAGAGTCGTGTAGCCATGGTCTAATATCGGAGGCGGAATTGCGCGTAGCATTTTTACTCGTGGGAGCGGCACTGGCGCTCTCGGCATGTACCGAAAATTTTGACGCGAGCGTCAAACGGTTTCAACAGATGCCGCCGCCAGCAGGCCAGAGTTTTACGATTGTCGCGACCGATCCCAAACTTTCCAATAGTCTGGAGTTCGCTCAATATGCCAATCGGGTCGCTGGACGGCTGGGGCAGCAGGGCTACACTGCTGCAGCAACGCCGCAAAGCGCAACTCTAATCGTTCATGTCGACTATGGCGTAGACAAAGGCCGCGTCATGACGGATATGACCTCTTTCTGTGATGGTTGGGGTGGTTGTGGAGGCGGCCTGGGGTATGGCTATGGTTTCGGCGGATTTGGCTATGGCCCGTGGAGTCCTTTTTATGGTGGTTATGCTTTCGGCTTTGATCCTTATATGTGGGGCCCCGAAACGGACATTCAGAGCCAGATTATCTACACCAGCGGCTTCGATATGGAAATTGATCGCGCATCAGACCATCAACGCGTGTTTGAGGGTCATGCCAAGGCTGTGTCCAGCGTGGATAATCTGACCTATCTTGTGCCCAACCTTATCGACGCAATGTTCACGAATTTTCCAGGGAAATCCGGTGAGACCGTCAAAATCACGATTGCGCCGCCCAAAAAACATTAATGCGGGGCCGCCAGAACGCCTGGCACTTGCGTTAAATGTCAAATAGCACTAAGCTATATGCAAGTGTCGGTGTATCTGGTTACGCCGATGAGAAAAAGAGATGTGGGGCGCATGGTTGGCGTAATTCCCCAGCAGCATGGCGGGCGCGGGAGGATTTTCGGAGCTGGCGGTTCGGTGCGTATGGGCGCGCAGCTACAGGGATTGGGTACAAGGCACATACATGGAAATTTTGCAGCACTTGATCTTGGTACCAATAATTGCAGGCTGTTGATTGCACGTCCGAGCGGCGAAAGATTTACTGTAGTTGACAGTTTTTCCAGGATTGTAAGGCTTGGCGAAGGCGTGTCCGCGACAGGGATTTTGTCGGAAGCAGCGATGGCGCGTACGATTGATGCGCTGCTACACTGCGGTGACAAGCTGCGCAGACGTGACG
>JAGWQR010000267.1 GCA_028869975.1 Alphaproteobacteria bacterium
CACGCTCACGCGACAAACCACTGGTCAGTGCTATCCGCACCGCCTCCCGCTTGAACTCTTCCGAATGCTTGATCGTCATCTCGTCGGTCTCCTTGTTTGAGTGTTTAACTCTCAAGTGACCGGCACAAAACCGTTACAAGTCCACGACACTTGGCAGGTTCGCCAGATCCGCTTCGGCGTAGTTAAAACCTTTATGCTGAGCCACAGCCAGAACCGTTTTTAACTTGTCGCGCTCAGTCGCCTCGACATAGTCAATAAGGCTGAGAAGTCGGGTTTGCTGAAAGTCCATATTTACACAAACCTATAAAGTTTGAAACACGATGGCGGTCAGAGATTCTTGGGGATGCGTTATCAATATATTGTGCGAAATTATTACACCGAGTTTCATTTCGTATTTGCCCCCTAGCCTGTTTCAAAAGTGCCAAGTATAATCTGAATTCACCTCGAAAATTCCATAATTTCTGCTACTGACGACCCATTCATACGCCACGCCATCGCTTTACGACAAGCACAACTTCCGCACTTGCCGCAACAATCCGAGGTTCAGACACATGTTTTGTATGGCTTCAAGCAGGGCTTACATCGGTCAACTCAGTGTAATATGTCTGCTGCAATAAACAACTGGTAGCGTGGTTTTGATACCGATAGGCCCAAAAAATTGCGGCATTGATAACGGGAATTGTCCAAGATTTTCGCGCCTCACTTTCGCCGCGTTATGGCGGGGTCGGGGGTAAAGGAGGCAGATAGAGGGGAAGAAGGAGGGACGGCAAGATAAAGCGAGTTGGCTCGCTGACGGCGGTTCGAGCCTAACGCCTTGTCTGCACATTGTTTTTTTGACGAGAAGCGACGGCTTTCCGAAGCGGTCGTGCGGCGCTTGAGGCAAAATATCTTTTGTTTTCAATGCAAAATGCGCCGTCGCTTGTCGTGAGCGGTCAGATCAAACTCGCCGTTTCTACGCCCCTGCAAGTATTACTGCGCTACGCTGCGACGGCTGGTTTTGGCGCTTGTCAGGCGATGTCTGCGGCGCAATCATCCCGTTCATGAGTTATGATGAGAACGGGTTTCAGGTGCGTCCCGGCAGGGGCCGGAAGCGCGGCGGCGCGCGTTCGGTGCGGGGGCATCACATCACACTTGTGGGCCGGATTCAGGCTGTGGCACGGCGCAATGGACGTAGCGCATACCGGCTCTCGGGTTCGGGCCACGCCTCTGGACGGTTCAATGCGCGTGGACGCGGCGCAAGCGTGGCGGCGGGGTTGAAGGGCCGAAGCAGTTGGAGCAACGCGGGTGGCCTCCGCTCACGTTCGCGACGTGTGGCCGTGAAGGCGCGCGTGGTGAAGCTCAATCCCCAGCGAGGCGGCTCACGCGGGCGGATGTTCGCCACCCCCAAGGCGGTTGCATCGCATCTCGATTATCTGCAACGCGATGGCGTCACGCGCGACGGCGCGCGCGGGCAACTCTTTTCTGGCAAGCAAGATGTTGCGGATGGTGCGGCCTTTCTGGAACGCGGCGGCAACGACCGCCACCAATTCCGCTTCATTGTCTCGCCGGAGGACGGCGCGGAGCTATCCAGCCTGAAAGAGACCACACGCGATTTGATGCGGCAGATGGAAGCCGACCTTCAGACCCAGCTCGATTGGGTGGCGGTCAATCATTACAATACTGAACACCCCCATACCCATGTTCTGCTGCGTGGCGTGACCGACGATGGCAAGACCCTCAACATATCGGGCGACTATATCGCGCAGGGCGTTCGTGAGCGTTCCAGCGAAATTGTAACTATGGAGCTGGGACGTCAAACCGAACATGACATCTCACGTCAACTCAACAACGAGATTGATGCCGACCGTTTCACGCAACTTGATCGAATGCTGATCGCCAAGCAGCGCCAGAACAGCGAGTTTGCCGATCTGCGTCCCGACAATGACATGGCCGAGATGTTCCGCATCAACAGGGCTGCGATGATTGGTCGTGCGCGTAAGCTCGAACGCATGGGGCTGGCGACCGAGGGAGAGACCGGCAAATGGTTTATTTCACCCGATGCTGAACCGATACTGCGGGAACGGGGCGAGCGCGGCGACATCATCAAAGGGATTCACAAGACCCTCGCGCGCGAAGGGCTCGATGACGCACGTCACAACGCCTACCCCATCGTCCACACGGAAGACATTAACGAGCGCATTGTTGGGCGCGTGCTGACTAAGGATTTGGCCGGCGATGAACTCGGCGACCAGATGCGGCTGATGGTTGATGGCGTCGATGGCCATATCCATAGTGTGGTGCTGAGTGCGTCAAAAGCTGAAGATGTCCGCCGCGGCTCGATTGTCGAGATCGTGCCCACTCCATCAGGGCCGCGTGCGTCAGACCGTAACATCATATCAATGA
Source organism: Alphaproteobacteria bacterium (assembly GCA_028869975.1). Classification (GTDB taxonomy): domain Bacteria; phylum Pseudomonadota; class Alphaproteobacteria; order Sphingomonadales; family Sphingomonadaceae; genus JAGWQR01. The sequence goes on from JAGWQR010000267.1 coordinate 2,383, forward strand.
CCGACGAGCAGTGTATCTATCAACCTTCAAAGCATCTTGAACTGGCGCGCAACAGCGTCGAGCGTGTTGGTGGTGATCCCGATACGTTTATTGCATCACATATCAGGCGACTTGAGGCGCTGCGTCGCGCGGGACATGTCGAGCGGATCGACGAGGATCATTGGCGCATCCCCGAAGATTTGAGAGAGCGCGGCGCCTCCTATGACCGTACACGCGGGGGCGCGAGTATGCGGGTTAACACCCTGTCCGATATGAGCCTCAAACAGCAAGTCGGCTATGACGGGCAAACCTGGCTCGATAAAGAACTGGCGGAACGGCAACTGATGCAACCGATGCGCAGCCGCAACATCGACATGCCCGGAAGCACAGCCAGCAAACCCAGCGCGCGGCATCGAGAGAGCGGGGCGCGCCCTCGCTGCTGAAAATGGGTGCGAGTGGCACGCCCCCATTCCGGGTAACTATGTCAGCGGCAGGCTCACCGGCTCAACCATGATCGGTAGCCAGCGCTTTGCGATCATGAACACCGTCGGCGACGACGGCAAGTTCGGGCTCAGTCTTGTTCCGTGGAAGAAAGAGCTACAGCACGAACTCGGCAATTACATCAACGGCGTCGCCATGCCCGGTGGCGGCATTGAATGGTCATTAGGACGCGGACGCGGGTTGGGGCGGTAATTTCGATAAATATATTGCACCCATATTGGGCGCATGTTATGGAGACTTTCATGCGGATCATAGCGCGGCGCACCTTGCGCGAGTTTATCGCCAGTCGGGCTGGCCATAAGGATCAACCTGCGTTGAAAGCGGCACTCGACGCATGGTTTGCCGAAGAGAGCAGGGCCGATTGGATCAGCACAGTCGATGTGAAGCAGCTTTATGCCACGGCCAGCATCGTGAGTGCCGACCGGATTGTCTTCAACATCAAGGGTAATGACTATCGGCTGGTGGTGGCGGTAGATTTTGAGAAGGGCATTGTCTGGATCAAGTGGGTTGGCACGCACAAGGATTATGACCGGATTGACGTGAAGGAAGTTGAGCATGGCAACTGAGATGAAACCAATCCGCACCGAAGCGGATTATGAAGCGGCGCTGAAAGAAGTCGAGGCGCTTTGGGGCGCACCGACTGATACACCCGATGGTGACCGGCTGGACGTTTTGGCGACACTGATCGACGTCTATGAAGACAAGCATTATGCGATGGACCCACCCGATCCCATCGAAGCCATCAAGTTCCGCATGGAGCAGCAGGGTATGACGCGCAAAGACTTGGAAACCATCATCGGCACCCGCACCCGCATTGCCGAGGTGCTGAATCGTAAGCGTAGCCTGTCCATTGGAATGATTCGTCGCTTGCATGACCAAATGGGCATTTCAGCGGAAATTTTGATCCAACCCTCGCGCAAAGAAGCGGCGTGACGCTCGCCGTCTCTTCGCTTACGCCGACATTTAACGCCGTGCGCAAGTATTACTTCGCCAGCGCACGAAGCGTGGCGTGGCGTAGCGACGGTATGTTCCGCGCGATGAGGCATTCTGCGAATATGGCGGGATGCCCCGTGCGCGCCGCAACGACCTCCCAACCCTTTCAGGGCAGCTTGAAACACTGCTGGGAAAACAGTGGCGATTTGACGGCAGGCCACCCAAGTATGACCTATCGGTGTGGATCGTCACGGATGACTGGCCCAAGCATGTTCCGGTTTCAGAAGTTGAGGTCGATGCGTTTGCGGCGTGGTTTGGCGACCTGTTCGACGAAATGTTCGGGCCATGCTCTTGAGTTGAGAGGATTGCCGCTATGACTGTGCCCTCCAACGGCGTTCAAACCCGCGCGGCGCTTTATCTCCGCGTCTCGACGGCGCGGCAAGCCGAGCATGATGTGTCCATACCCGACCAGCGCAAGCAGGGTGAAGCATATTGCGCCTCGCGCGGATTGCAACTGGTCGATACGTTCGTCGAAATGGGCGCATCTGCGACCAATGACCGCCGCCCCGAATTTCAGAAAATGATAGAGGCGGGTATCAGTAAACCCGCACCGTTCGATGTGGTGGTCGTCCATTCGTTCAGCCGCTTTTTCCGCGATCATTTTGAGCTGGAGTTTTACGTCCGCAAGCTCGCCAAGAATGGAGTCAAACTGCTCTCGATTACCCAAGAAATGGGTGATGACCCAATGCACGTCATGATGCGGCAAATCATGGCGCTGTTCGATGAATATCAGTCCAAGGAAAATGCCAAGCATGTGCTGCGCGCGCTAAAGGAGAATGCGCGCCAAGGCTTTTGGAATGGTGCACTCCCGCCGATTGGTTATCGCGTGGTCGCCGCCGAACAGCGCGGGGCCAAGGTTAAGAAGAAACTGGTGGTCGACCCGCTTCACGCCGACACTATGCGACTGGCCTTCAACCTCGCCCTTCATGGAGACGGCACGTCTGGTTCAATGGGCGTTAAAGCCATTGCCTCCTATCTCAATGCCAACGGTATCTTTACGCGCGACGGCGGACGCTGGGGAATTGGCACCGTTCACCGAATGCTGACCCGTCCGACTTACATCGGACGACATGAGTTCAACAAACGCGGCAAGACCAATCACCTCAATCCGGTTGAGGATGTCATTCAGGTCGCCGTGCCTGCCATTATCGATCAGGCCGTTTTCGATGCGGTGCAGGCGCGCATGAAAGCGCGGAATCCAAAGGTGACGCCGCCACAGGTCGTAGGCGGCCCAACACTGCTTACAGGCCTGATCCACTGTGCCAAATGCGGCGGTGCCATGACCATCCGCACGGGCAAGGGTGGACGCTATCGCTATTACACCTGTTCAACCAAAGCGCGGCAGGGGCCAACCGCTTGTGAAGGCATGACAGTGCCGA
>JAGWQR010000268.1 GCA_028869975.1 Alphaproteobacteria bacterium
CCTCGATCGTGGTGCGGATGACATTGTTATACGGGTCTTGCTCCTGGAGCGAGACACCCGAGGTCTGGCAATGGGTGCGCAGCATTTTCGAGCGCTCTTGCCGCGCGCCAAGCCCGTCCATCACCCGCCACCAGAGCGTGCGCGCCGCGCGCAGCTTGGCCACTTCCATGAAGAAGTTCATGCCGATGCCGAAGAAGAAGCTCAGCCGCCCCGCGAACGCATCAATATCCAGCCCAGTGCTCCGAGCGCGCTGCACATATTCCTTGCCGTCGGCGATGGTGAAGGCAAGTTCCTGCACCGCCGTCGCCCCGGCCTCATGCATATGATAGCCGCTGATCGAGATCGAATTGAATTTGGGCATATGCGCCGAGGTGTAGGCGATAATGTCGCTGACGATCCGCATTGAGGGGTCTGGCGGGTAGATATAGGTGTTGCGCACCATGAATTCTTTGAGGATGTCGTTCTGGATGGTGCCGTCGAGCTGCGCCTGGCGCACCCCCTGCTCTTCCCCCGCCACGATGAAGAAAGCGAGAATCGGGATCACCGCGCCGTTCATCGTCATGCTCACCGACATTTGATCGAGCGGAATCCCGTCGAACAGGATTTTCATATCCTCAACCGTGTCGATCGCCACGCCTGCCTTGCCGACATCGCCGACCACGCGCGGATGATCGCTGTCATAGCCGCGATGCGTGGCGAGATCGAACGCGACCGAAAGCCCCTTCTGCCCCGCCGCCAGATTGCGTCGGTAAAAGGCGTTGCTCTCTTCTGCCGTGGAGAAGCCCGCATATTGGCGGATTGTCCAGGGGCGGCCCGCATACATGCTGGCGCGCACCCCGCGCGTGAAGGGCGCAAAGCCGGGCAGGCCGGGGTCGGCGTTCGAATCTCCCTCCGTATAAAGCGGCTTGATTGCGAAGCCCTCGGGCGTGTGCCAGTTCAGGTCTTTACCATTGACCTCCTTGGCCGCGCGCGCTTCCCAGTCTTTCATGTCAGCCATGGTGCATGTTCCCTGGCTTGGGCTTCTCCATAATCTCGGTCAGCATCCCGCCCATATCCTTGGGGTGAACAAAAATGATAGGTGTGCCATGCGCGCCGATGCGCGGCTCTCCGAGCACATGCTTGCCCTGGCCCTCAAACCACGCTTTGGCCGCATATATGTCGGGCACCTCGAAACAGATATGGTGCTGGCCACCGAGCGGGTTCTTCTCCAGCCACTTGCCAACAGCGGAATCGGGTGCAGTAGGCTGGAGCAGCTCAATCTGCGTGCCAGCCGCGCCGTTTTCTCCCGGCGTATTGACGAAGCACACGCGCACCTGCTGGCTTTCGAGCACAAATGGCATAGTGATGTCGCTTGCCCCCATCACGTCGCGGTAAAACGCGATGCTGGCATCAAGATCAGGCGTCGCGACGCCGATATGGTTGAGACGACCTAGTTTCATATACGCCTCCTACAGCGGTATATTATCATGTTTTTTCCACGGATTCTCCAGCTGCTTGCCGCGCAGTTTGCGCAACCCCAGCGCCACGCGACGCCGGGTCGCGTGGGGATGGATGATCTCGTCGATAAAGCCTTTCGATGCTGCCACGAACGGATTGGCGAAGCGCGCCTCATATTCGGCAGTCTTTTGCGCGATCTCGTCCGCGCCCAGGCCCCGGAAGATGATCTCTACCGCGCCCTTTGCGCCCATCACCGCGATTTCGGCAGTCGGCCAGGCATAGTTAAGGTCACCGCGCAGATGCTTTGACGCCATCACGTCATAGGCACCGCCATAGGCCTTGCGTGTGATGATCGTGATCTTGGGCACGGTCGCCTCGGCATAGGCGAACAGCAGCTTCGCGCCATGTTTGATGATGCCGTTATGCTCCTGGCTGACACCGGGCAGGAAGCCGGGCACATCAACAAAGGTGATGATCGGAATATCAAACGCGTCGCAGAAGCGGACGAAGCGCCCCGCTTTCTTTGAGGCATTGATGTCGAGGCAGCCTGCCAGAACCATGGGCTGGTTGGCGACAACGCCGACGGTGCGGCCCTCCATGCGCCCGAATCCGCAGATGATATTGCCCGCATGTGCAGGCTGGATTTCAAAGAAATCGCCCTCGTCCATCGTCTTGCGGATAATCTCGTGCATGTCATAGGGCTGGTTGGCGCTGTCGGGGATGATGGTGTCGAGGCTCGGTTCGGCGCGATCCCATGCATCGGCGGTGGGCCGCTCGGGCACCGGCGCGCGGTTGCTGGTCGGAAGGTAGCCGATCAGTTCACGTGCGGCGAACAGCGCCTCGATGTCATTGTCATAGGCATTGTCGGCGACGCCCGATTTGCTGGTGTGCGCGACCGCACCGCCCAGAGCCTCCTGCGTCACCACCTCGTTGGTCACGGTCTTGACCACATCCGGGCCGGTGACAAACATATAGGACGAATCCTTCACCATGAAGATGTAGTCGGTCATCGCGGGGGAATAGACCGCGCCGCCTGCACATGGCCCCATGATGAGCGAGAGCTGTGGGACCACGCCGCTTGCCAGCACATTGCGCTGGAACACCTCGGCATAGCCGCCAAGGCTCGCCACGCCTTCCTGAATGCGCGCGCCGCCCGAATCATTGAGACCAATGACCGGCGCACCCACCTTCATCGCCATATCCATCACCTTGCAGATTTTCTGGGCGTGACGCTCCGACAAGGAACCGCCGAACACAGTAAAGTCTTGTGAAAACACATAGACCAGTCGGCCATTGATTGTGCCCGAGCCCGTCACCACACCATCGCCGGGGATCACCGTCTCCGGCATACCGAAATCAACGCAATTATGCTCGACGAACATGTCGAGCTCTTCAAACGAGCCTTCATCGAGCAGCACGGTGAGCCGCTCGCGTGCGGTGAGACGCCCCTTGGCGTGCTGCGCGTCAATGCGGTTTTGCCCGCCGCCTAGTCGAGCAGCTACCCGACGGCGTTCCAGTTCGGCGATCGTAGACGACATCGCTCTATTCCCCGCTGCAATTTGATATTAGGTGCAGTCCCTTCCACAATTTTGCGACGCACGCAACTCACTTATCGCAGATGCGAATAGCTTGCGCTTTGACGGATAAGACGGATATGGGTGCAGCAGATTAAGGAGAAGAGTCGGGCAATGTCTGAGCAGAATCTCTACCCGGTGCCGGAAGAATGGGCGCACAAGGCCCGCATCAATGCTGATAAATATGATGCGCTCTATGGGCGCGCGCTTGCCGATCCGGGCAGTTTCTGGCTCGAACAGGCGCGGCGGCTTGACTGGATGAAGCGGCCCGAGATTGCCGGCGACTGGTCATTCGATGCGCCGGATTTCCGGATTAGCTGGTTTCAGGACGGTAAACTCAACGCCAGCGCGAATTGCCTTGATCGCCATGCAAGGACGCGGCCCGATGCCGTTGCCTTGATCTGGGAACCTGACGCGATCGATGAGCTGCCGCGCCAGTTCACTTATGCACAACTGCTTGCAGAAGTGTGCCGCTTTGCCAATGTGCTCAAAAGCCAGGGCGTGGCGAAGGGGGATCGCGTGACGATCTACATGCCGATGATTCCCGAGGCGGCGTTCGCACTGCTCGCCTGTGCCCGCATCGGTGCAGTGCATTCGGTGGTGTTTGGCGGCTTCTCTCCCGAGGCACTGGCCGGGCGGATCAGCGACTGCGATTCGCATTTTATCTTGACGGCAGATGAAGGGCGGCGGGCAGGCAAACATATTCCCCTCAAGGCGAATATCGATGTTGCGTTGCAGCATTGTTTCGGCATTAAATCAGTAATTGTCGTCAAGACAACTGGGGCGAATGTGGCGATGCGAGATGGCCGTGATCTCTGGTATCATGAGGTCGTGAAAGACGTGCCTGACACCTGCCCGCCCGAGCCGATGGGTGCGGAAGACCCGCTGTTCATCCTTTATACTTCCGGCTCCACCGGCAAGCCAAAGGGCGTGATGCACACCACCGGCGGCTATCTGCTCTGGGCGGCGCTTACGCACGAACTCTGCTTCGATTATAGACAGGGGGATGTGTACTGGTGCGCTGCCGACATCGGCTGGGTGACCGGTCATAGCTATATCCTTTACGGCCCGCTCGCAAATGGCGCGACCACTTTGATGTATGAGGGGGTACCCAACTGGCCATCGCCGAGCCGCATCTGGGAAGTGTGTGATCGCCACAATGTCCGCACGCTGTTTACCGCGCCGACCGTGCTGCGTTCGCTCATGCGTGAAGGTGATGAACATGTGACACGCACATCGCGGCGTTCACTCAAGCTGCTCGGCACAGTGGGCGAACCGATCAACCCCGAAGCCTGGCGCTGGTATCATAATGTTGTCGGCGAACGGCGATGTCCGATCATTGACACATGGTGGCAGACTGAAACCGGGGCGGCGATGATCGCGCCTTTGCCCGGCGCAACCGCTCTCAAACCGGGCTCGGCAACCCGCCCCCTGCCCGGCGTTGATCCGCAGATTGTTGATACTGATGGCACGATTCTCCACGGCCCGACCGAAGGGAATCTTGTTATTGCGCGCAGCTGGCCCGGTCAGATGCGCGGAGTCTGGGGAGACAGAGAGCGCTTCTTCCAGGCCTATTTCACGACCTATCCCGGCAAATATTTCACAGGTGATGGATGCCGCCGCGATGAGGACGGCTATTACTGGATCACAGGCCGCGTTGATGATGTCATCAACGTCTCCGGGCACCGGATGGGCACGGCGGAAGTTGAATCGGCGCTGGTACTGCACCATGATGTGGCCGAAGCCGCCGTCGTCGGCTTCCCGCACGACATCAAAGGACAGGGGATATACGCTTATGTGACCTTGAACGCGGGCGTCGAGCCTAACGAGACATTACGCAAAGCCCTTGTCGCCCATGTCCGTACCGAAATCGGCCCGATTGCGACGCCAGATGTTATCCAGTTCGCTCCGGGTCTGCCCAAAACGCGCTCGGGCAAGATTATGCGACGCATCCTGCGCAAAATTGCTGAAGGAGATGTGTCGTCGCTCGGGGACACCTCAACACTTGCCGATCCCGCTGTGGTTGATGAGCTGGTGCAAGGTCGGCAGCGCTAACCGGGTCGTTTGCCGATAAACAGGGTGTTGAACCCGCGCGCGAAAATGCCGTGCTCATCGGCAAGGACAGTCATGGCTCCGGCGATGCCATTGCCCGACGACACCGAATGCGAATCGATCAGCGTCCATTCGCCAAGAGGCATCCTGAAGAAATGGACACTGATATCCATGTTTGCAAAGGTCCATTCTGCCATTGGCACACAGGCACCCATCGCGCCGCCAAAATCGGCGATCAGCATGGCTCTGGTGAAAGGCGTGGCCGGAATCGCTTCTACTATGTTTCCCCCCATGTGCAGCCAAACGATATTCTGGCCCGGCAATCGCGACATGTCTGGCAGAGCTATGCCACGTATGGAACTTCCCTCGCGATTGAATGGCAACGTGACCATTTTGGCCTTATCTGGCTGCGGATATGGCATACCGGGTTCGGTAACAGGTGTTTCGGCGATACGCGCCAGAAGGAATGATCCGCGCGCTGCAATTCTATCACCGCTGTAAAGCGTCACTTCATGGAGCTGCATCTGCCGTCCTGGTCTGATTTCTTTGACTTCTGCGGTCAGCGGCATATCAGGCGGTTTGCCATGGAAATCGAGCACGTAACGCGCTACACTGAAGCCGGTCAGGTCTACTGACTGCTCGAAAATCGTGGCGATCAGCCCGCTGATTGCGGGGCCGGACAAAGTATTAGGCGCCCAGGGACCCTTGGCGAGCGGCTGGGGCAAATACGCGTTACCCGATCTGACAAAATAGACTGAGTTCGTATCGGTTGGTGGGGGTTCATTCATGAACCTCTCTCTGGCGGAAGGGTATCACACTGTCCAGTGCTCCTTGCCAGACTTTGCCCTTCTCGCACACGCAAAGCCGCGCTAAGGGTGATATATGTTCGCGCCGCTCACGACCACCGATCGGTATCTTGTCAGACTGATATGGCCCAATCTGGCGATGACAATGTCTGC
>JAGWQR010000269.1 GCA_028869975.1 Alphaproteobacteria bacterium
CGGAGGCGGAGGCGGCCTCGCGGCGCAGATCGAGCTCGCGGATCGTCCATTGCTTGAAGGTGGCGATCACCTCGCGCGGGGTGAGGCGGGAGAATTCACCGCCGAGTGCGGCAATCTGCGCCGCCGCCCATTCATAGGTTTCAATGTCGCGCATGAACTGCGCGCTGATGCCGGGGCGCAGCACTTTCACCGCGACGGTGCGGCCATCCGGGGTGGTGGCTTTATGGACTTGCGCGATGGAGGCGGCGGCAACGGCGTTGGTGTCGAAGCTTGCGAACAGCGCATCAATGGGTTGCCCCAGTGCCAGTTCGATCTGCGGCCTGACCTGATTCCAGGCGGCAGGGGCGAGCGCATCCTGCAAGCGCGAAAGATCGTCCGCCGCCGCCTCACCGATCAGATCGGGCCGGGTGGCGAGTGTCTGGCCGAGCTTGATCGCGGCGGGGCCAATCGCCTCCAAAGCATGGGCATATTGGGCTTGAGCGGGCACGCGCGCGCCAAACCGGGCAAGACGGCACAGGCGGCGCAGCGCGGCGGGGGTCTGCGCGTTCACTTCAATGCCCTTCAGCACGCCATGTTTGGCGAGCACACGCCCCCATTTGATCAAGTGGAAGATATGCGTGCGCGGTGCGGTCATGCGGGTGGGGTCTAGACCTTCCACCCGCTATGGATAGCGACAAGGCCACCGAGCATCGGCTCGACTTTGGTTTGCGCAAAACCCGCCGCCCGGATCATCCCCTCAAACGCGGGCATATCGGGGAAGCGGCGGATGCTTTCGATCAGGTAGCGGTAGCTCGCTTCGTCCTTCGCGATCCATTTGCCGATTTTCGGCACCAGATGGTGCGAATAAGCATCATATACTTCCGCAAAGCCCGGCCACAGCGTCTGGCTGAACTCGAGGCAGAAGAAGCGTCCGCCGCGCTTAAGCACGCGGTGCGCCTCGGCCAGCGCCTTGTCGATGTGTGTCACGTTGCGGATGCCGAAGGCGATCGTATAGGCATCGAACTGCCGGTCGGCATAATCGAGACTCTCGGCATTCTGCACCAGCCAGGTCAAGCCATCGATATGGCGCTTTTCCGCCCGATCCCGCCCCACCGCAAGCATATCGGCGTTGATGTCGGACACGGTGACGTTCGCCCCACGTGCCGCCATGCGGAACGCAATATCACCGGTGCCGCCCGCCATGTCGAGTATAGCCTCTCCGCTGCGCGGCTTGATCCGGCGCACGAACGTATCTTTCCACAGCCGATGCGCACCGAACGACATCGCATCGTTCATCACATCATAATTGCGCGCCACCGAAGAGAACACCGCGCCAACGCGCGCAGCCTTCTCTGCGGCGGGAATATCGGCATAGCCGAAGGAGGCATTCTCAGTCATGCTCGCGCTCTAGCGGGTTGTGGCGGCGGATAAAAGGGTACTTGTTGTCCAAGCCGCCGCAGAAGCCGCCGCCACGCCGTTGCCGCGCTCAGGCGTAGGGCGTGAACGCCATTCCCAGGCTTTCCGCAACAGGCGCATTGGTCAACTTGCCGTTATGGATGTTCAGGCCCTCCGCCAGCCCCGGCACCGACTTCAATGCACCCAGGCCCTGCGCGGCAAGCGCCAGCCCATAAGGCAAAGTCGCGTTGTTGAGCGCGTGGGTGGAGGTATGCGGCACCGCACCGGGCATGTTCGCGACGCAATAATGCACGACATGATCGACCACAAAGGTCGGGTCGGTGTGCGTGGTGGCGTGAGAGGTCTCAACACAACCCCCCTGATCAATCGCGACATCAACAATCACCGAACCCGCCTTCATATGCTTGAGCATCGCGCGGGTGACGAGCTTGGGGGCCGAGGCGCCGGGAATGAGCACCGCCCCGATCACCGCATCGGCACGGCGCAGCTCCGCATCAATCGCGTGCGCGGTGGAATAAATGGTGCGCAGCCGCCCGCCGAACATGTCATCGAGCTGGCGCAGGCGCTTCAGCGATTTGTCGAGGATGGTGACTTCCGCGCCGAGGCCCACCGCCATCTTCGCCGCTTCGGTGCCGACGACGCCGCCGCCGACAATCACCACGCGCGCGGGCTGCACACCGGGCACGCCGCCGAGCAGCAGGCCTTCGCCGCCCGCATGTTTTTCGAGTGAACGCGCCGCCGCCTGGATCGACAAACGCCCCGCCACTTCGCTCATCGGGGTGAGCAGGGGGAGCGAGCCATCGGCTGCCACCACCGTTTCATAGGCGACCGCGCTGCATCCGCTCGCCAGCAGGCCTTGCGTTTGCGGCTTGTCGGAGGCGAGGTGAAGATAGGTGAACAATATCTGCCCTTTGCGGAGTTGCACCCATTCGCCCGCCTGCGGTTCCTTGACCTTGACGATCATCTCGCCCGCCTTGAACACGTCTGCCGCGCTCTGGGCAATCTGCGCCCCCGCCGCTTCATAATCGCCATCGCGCGCGTTGATGCCCGCGCCGGCACCGGTTTCGACCAGCACGGAGTGGCCATGCGCGACATATTCGCGCACCGCGCCGGGGGTGAGGCCAACACGATATTCATCCTTCTTGATTTCCTTGGGCACGCCGATCAGCATCATTCTGTCTCCTGTTAGTGTGATGTGCATAATATCATGGCATGGCCCGAAAATCTCTGATATTTATGTTGTAATTTTGCTTATATGAGCATATAATCACTAAATATGGCATATATATGGAGAAATCATGCTTGATCTGTTTGATCGCAAGATTCTGGCTGTGCTGGGCGAGAATGCGCGCGCCAGTGTGAGTGCGGTCGCCGAGCGTGTTGGCCTGTCGCAATCGGCGTGCACGCGCCGCATTCAGGCGCTGGAGGCGCGCGGCGTGCTCGCCGGCTATGCGCCGCGCTTCGGCTGGGCGGCGCTGGAGATGCAGATGGTGGCGTATGTCTCGGTCACGCTCGCGTCGCAGGCCGAAAGCGCCTTGGAAGCGTTTGAGGCGGGCGCAAGCCGGATTGCAGGGGTGGTGGAATGCGCGCTGGTTTCGGGCGAGCATGACTATCTCTTGAAGGTGATCGCGCATGATCTGGCCGATTATGAACGTATCCACCGCGAGGAACTGGGCAAGCTGCCGGGCGTGGCGCGGATTGCGACCAGCTTTGTGTTGCGCGCAATCCCCACGCCGGGAGAAACTGCGGCGCTGCTCGCGCACAAGGCTTGACCGCAAAGTTATGGCCAACGCACTGTGCGGCACATCTGCCACAGTCGGTGTTATTATTGCGCGCCGCTTGACAGGCGCGCAAGACTGAGATCACACTTGACAGATGCAGATTATTTATGACCACATCTGCAACGGTAAAATAATAGCGGAGGTGTTATGCAACGATTCAAGGCGGGATTGAACAGCATGTTGCTGGCGGGCAGCGGATTGGCCGCGCTGCTGGGGCCGACACTGGTTCAGGCGCAGACCGCAGCTCCTGCCCCGCAACCAGAAGTTACCGACAGCACCGACATTATCGTGACCGCGACCCGGCGCGACCAGCTCCTCTCGAAAGTGCCGATCAGCGTGAGCGCCTTCACCCAGAAGCGCGCGGACGAGCTGGGGATCAAATCCTTCACGGACGTGGCCAAATTCACGCCGGGTGTCGCGATCAGCCAGAGCAATTCGGGCAACGACAATATCGCGATTCGCGGGGTTTCCTCAAACGCGGGTGCGTCGACGACCGGCATTTATATCGATGATACGCCGATCCAGATTCGCCAGTTGGGGCTCAATTCCAATGGCGCGGAGCCGATTGTGTTCGATCTGGACCGGGTTGAAGTGTTGCGCGGGCCGCAGGGCACGCTGTTCGGTTCAGGCTCGGAAGGCGGCACGGTGCGCTACATCACCCCCGAGGCAAACCTCAACAAGACGCAGGTTTACGCACGCAGCGAACTGGATGCGACACAGGGCGGCGCGCCAAGCTATGAAGGCGGGGTGGCGGTGGGGATGCCGATCATCCCGGGGCAACTCGCCGCGCGGGTGAGCGCTTATTATCATAAGGATGGCGGCTATATCAACCGGCAGGACCCTTATACCAACCAGGTGACGCCCGACGCCAACTCGATCGACTCGATTGCGTTCAGGGGCGCGCTGACCTGGGAGCCGTCCTCGCATTTCAAGGC
>JAGWQR010000270.1 GCA_028869975.1 Alphaproteobacteria bacterium
GCCGGCCTCCTCCAGCAAAAAGCCCCAATCGGGGCGGGCTTGCGAAAGCTCATCATAAAGCGTGCGCTCGGCCTGTTGGTCAGCTTTGGACACAAAGTCCGCCGGGCCTTTGCGCGAGACCTGCAAATGCTGGACCTCGTTGAAATCGCGGCGCAGCTTCGCCCCCGCCTTGCGGGCGGCGCGATCCATCATGGTCATTATTCCGGAATGGGATGGCATTTCAACCTCGAAACTGAAAATACATTAGCAAGGCCAGAGCGACGAAGTCCCCGAGTAGAGCCAGCTATACCCGCCATGGCAGCAATATCACGAGTCAATTGATTTGCTCGCCGAGCATCACTCCGCCCGCTTCACATAGGCCTGTTCATAGACATCGACGATGATCCGCGTGCCGCTTTCGATATGTGGCGGCACCATCACGCGCACGCCATTTTCGAGGATAGCAGGCTTGTAGCTGGATGACGCCGTCTGCCCTTTCACCACCGCATCGGCCTCGACGATCAGCGCCTCAACCTGCGTCGGGAGCTGAACGCTCAAAGGCCTCTCCTCATAAAGTTCCATCACCACATCCATACCATCCTGCAGGAACGCCGCCGCATCACCGAGCAGATCACGCTCCAGCGTAACCTGATCGTAAGTCTCCTTGTCCATGAAGGTGAGTGTGTCACCTTCCGCGAACAGGAACTGAAAATCCTTGGTATCAAGCCGCACCTTCTCGACAGACTCCGCCGAGCGGAAACGCACATTATTCTTGCGGCCATCGACGAGGTTTTTCATCTCGACCTGCATATAGGCGCCACCCTTGCCCGGCTGGGTGTGCGCGGTCTTGACCGTGCGCCATAGCCCGCCTTCATATTCAAGGATATTGCCCGGTTTGATTTCAACCGCGTTGATTTTCATGGATCACCTGTATTGGGAATATGGAGTGGTCCGCGCCCGTAGCTCATGGGAAGCGAAAGCGCAAGGATGCAAACCAACTTGTACGGCGAGAATCGATTCGTCAGCACAGCCTGGATTTACATCCAGAATGGATAATTTCGTATACATTTAATGCTTCACTTAACTGATGTTTTTTATCGGTTGCGCATTTTAATCAATTTTTTGTATGGGAATGTAAATTTTATTTTACATTGTGTGCTTGTTATATGTCCATTATGATCCCAATTTGGAGAGACTTTGTTCCGAAGTGAATATATTGCGCTATCACACCCTGAAATCTAGGAGGCAAGAAATGTCAGGAAGTTTGGCTTTGGTACACGATCAACGACCGACGGTTGCAATCATTGCAGATGACCGTTTTGGCATGTCCCGTATGCAAAGTGCAATTGAGGCTTCGGGCGGCAATGTCACAGATGCACTGTCCATTGCCGATATTCCTGAATGGCTCGTCAAAAACTGCCTCGTAGATACACTCGTTATGGAAATTTGTGAGGACAGCGGCGCAACGCTTGATCGCGCGCTCGATCACATCAATCAAGCCGTCTTGCGCGACAGCATGGCGCTCATCCTTACCATACCTCACCAGCTCATCGATCCGATCGCAGCCCGTATCAATGCACCTTGGGCGACCATTTTATGCGACCCCACACCGACAGAGCGCATCGCCGCGCTCAGCCTGGCCTGGGCCGAGCAGAATATGCGTCTGAATGATCGCGGCACAGATTCCGATGCGGTACGGTTGCGCGATCTCGCGTTGGAAGTGGGGCGTATTGCGAATGCACTCGCGAGTGTTAACGATGGACGGGATCTGGAAGGCTCGCATCCTGCCGTTCATGATGTGCAGCTTCACTATCAAGTTTCGCCTCAGTATCGCACTGAATTTGAACTCAAACCTGCTCACATAAGGGCTTTGATTAAAGAGAGGCGTCAGCGTGAACGACATTGTGATCTCGAGCTGTTTGCTGATCCTGCGTGGGACATGATGCTTGATCTGATGGCCTCACGCCTCGAGAATGTACGCGTATCAGTCTCCAGCCTGTGCATAGCTGCCGCCGTACCCCCCACAACAGCATTGCGCTGGATTAAAACGCTCACCGACCTGGGCCATTTTGTCCGCATTGCCGATCCAACCGACGGACGCAGAGTGTTTATTGAACTCTCTGATATGGCTGCCAGCAAACTGAGTCTTTATTTTCAGGACATTCATCGTAACTGACTTGATACGAAACATTTTATCTTATTATTTCCTAAATATTACTTTATAAATATTGTAATCTCGCAGACGTCATCTCTGATATATTGGTAATTCATGGGGCGTCCGCGTGTGGGGACTGGCGAAGATTGAAAATTTAACGGCTTTGATTTCTGGAGCCTAAAACGGCTGAAATCCTGGTGACCCCAACGGGAATCGAACCCGTGTTTCAGCCGTGAAAGGGCCGCGTCCTAGACCGCTAGACGATGGGGCCATGGGCACGATGTACCGCACAGAGGGCAGCGCCTTAGCAGAATTCGTCACAGCGTCAAGCGGGTGAACATCACGCCGCCCAGAGCGCATCATCCAGATGCAGCTCCGTTGCACCTCTCCCGCCCCAGTCGTCAATCTTGATTCGACCCGCCGCATAAAGCGCACGATCTTTTGGTGCACCGAGCAGCGCCTGCCCGAGTGGTGTTACCGCTTGCCGGAACGCCATCGCCTTGAAAGATGCGCCATCGCGCCCCGCCATGATCGTGCGGACATGATCTGTGCCGACAAGATCCGCCTTGATGATCCGCAGCGGACCCGTCGCAATGCGAGGCGCGGGCCAGCCGGTGCCATAGGGGCCGCCCGTCTCAAGCATCTGCACCAGTGCCGGATTCAGACCCGCCGGGGCGAGCAGCAGATCGATGTTGAGCGCTGTTTGCACGGTTTGGCCGGCCAGCGCCGCCACCCGTACATCGAGGAAATCATGCAGTGCCGCGATCTGATCCTGCGCCAGTGTCACCCCCGCCGCCATTTCATGGCCGCCGCCCGCAACCAGCATCCCGCGCGCTTTGGCGGCCAGCACGAGCGCGCCGAGATCAACCCCCGTAACCGAGCGGCCTGATCCTTTGCCGACGCCATTCTCGTCGATTGCGATGACGAACACCGGGCGATTGAACTTGTCTTTCAGCCGCCCGGCGACAATCCCGATGACGCCCGGATGCCATTCGCGCGCAGCAACAAGAATGGTCGCGCGCGCACCCTGCCCGCGCGCCATAACCTCCGCCGCCTGCAAGACTTCCGCCTCAATCGCCCGCCGCTCCTGATTGAGCTGGTCAAGCTGCGCGGCGAGGGCGCGTGCCTCGCCCGTGTCTTCAGTGGTCAGCAGGCGCACACCGAGATCAGACTTGCCAACGCGCCCGCCGGCATTGATCCGTGGCCCCAGCGCAAAACCGAGATCGGAACATTGCACCGCGCGCTTGAGCCCCGCCACATCGATCAGGGCCGACAGGCCGGTGTTGCGCCGCGCTGCCATTACCTTAACGCCCTGCGCTACAAACGCACGGTTGAGGCCCTTGAGTTGCGCAACATCCGCCACCGTGCCGAGCGCCACTAGATCGAGCAGCGTGAGCAGATCAGGCTCGGGGCAGGTCGCAAAATAGCCACGTCCGCGCAAGTCCCGCACCAGCGCCGCGCCAAGCAGGAACGCGACACCCACGGCCGCGAGATGGCCATGCGCTGCCCCTTGCGCGTTTTCATCAAGCCGGTTGGGGTTGACCAGCGCCAGCGCTGTCGGCAGCTCGGGCGCGCACTGATGATGATCGACGACAATAACTTCCAGCCCGGCCCCGTGCGCCTGCGCCAGCGCATCAAACGCCTGCGCGCCGCAATCCACCGTCACAATCAATTGTGCCCCTGCCTCCCCGAGCCGCAGTAATGCCGCGCCGCTCGGGCCATAGCCCTCCAGCAAACGGTCGGGAATATAATAGCTCGCATCATGCCCCAGCGCGCGCAACAGGCGGATGAGC
>JAGWQR010000271.1 GCA_028869975.1 Alphaproteobacteria bacterium
ATGGGCTTTATCCAGTGTGGTCGTTAAAATGGCATAAAGCGGAACAATGAACATGCCCCCGAAAATAGCAACACCGAGTAATTCGGCCATAAGAATTTCGGCATTCAGGTTTTGCAGAAAATCGCGCCATTCGATCTGGCCAATATCTTCTGCCGCTGGAAGCGGCCAAGTATTGAGCATGACATACATCAGCACGAGGCACACCGCCATCGCGATCGCGCTCATTACGCAATAATGCGCAGAAACCTTGCCGTGGAGCAGAAAGTTGATAATCACCGCACCAATTGCGACGCCGATGGCGAACACAACGGTCATCAAAGTCGCGACATAATGATCTCCCCCCAGAATATTTTTGACCAGCGGCGCAAAAATAACCCCGAGAATCGAAGCTTCGATTACAAATAGGCTTATCGCGGCAATGGAGAGTCGCAGCTGCGGTACCTTGAGCGCATCGGCGCACACATGCCATGTCGCGCGTAACAGGTTGAATTCAATCTGCCGTTCGCCTGTCGGTCCTTCGGGAAGAGCCGATGGCACGGAGCGCCCTGCGACAAAGCCAAGCAGCGCAGTCCCCAGCACCAGTGCGCCCGCTTTTACCGGCGCTTCACCGAGCAGGCCACCAATGATGATCCCGGCGAGAATGGCAATATTGGTTCCGGCCTCAACCAGGCTGGTACCGCTCAGCACTTCATCGGGCCCGAGATGCTGTGGCAGGATGGCATATTTGGTCGGCCCGAAAAAACTGGAATGTGTCCCCATCAAAAACAGCACAAGCACAAGCAAATGGATATTCTGAAAAATCAAACCAGTCGCGCCGATGAACATGATTCCGATCTCGATGGTTTTGATCCACCGGATAATCAGCGCTTTGTCGAGCGCGTCTGACATCTGTCCCGCGAGCGCGGAAAACAGAAAAAAAGGCAGCACATAGGCGGCATAGGCAATCCCGGTGAAGCCCTGCTCCAGCTTCGGGTTACTGTAGATGACGAACACGGCGAGCAGAATCGTCGCCTGCTTGAACAAATTATCGTTGAATGCACCAAGAAACTGCGTCAGAAACAGTGGCAGAAAGCGGCGTTTGCCTAAAATCCCCAGCGAAATTTGCATGTAATGCGCGCAGCCTTCTCAATCAGTCGGCGGGCTATAGTCGGGATGGCGGGATGCGCCAAGCACCGAATAGGCCGTTTACGCTGTTTGTATCAGCGGCTATAGACGCGGGCATGTCCAGTCTTCGCCCGTGGCGCGACATTGTGCGCCGGAAATCCCGTCAGATCATGGTTGGCAACGTGCCGGTGGGCGGCGATGCGCCGATCACCGTGCAGACGATGACCAATACGCCAACCTCGGATGCGAAAGCGACCATCGATCAGATCAGGCGCTGTGAGGAAGCCGGGGCGGACCTGATCCGCGTGTCCTGCCCCGATGAGGCATCGACGGCGGCGTTTCGCCAGATCGCCAAGGCCGCGCGTGTGCCACTGATTGCAGACATTCATTTTCATTATAAACGCGCGCTCGAGGCGGCGGAGGCGGGTGCGGCGTGCCTGCGGATCAATCCGGGCAATATCGGATCATCGGAACGGGTGGCAGAAGTGGTGCGCGCTGCCAAGGCCAATGGCTGCGCAATCCGCATCGGGGTCAATGCGGGGTCGCTGGAGAAGGATCTGCTCGAAAAATATGGCGAACCCTGCCCGGATGCGCTGGTCGAGTCGGCGCTCGATCATATCAAATTGCTTCAGGATCATGATTTTCACGATTACAAGGTCGCGGTAAAGGCATCGGACACGTTTCTCGCGGTTGCGGCCTATTCCGATCTGGCGGGCCAGATAGATTGCCCGCTGCATCTCGGGATTACTGAAGCTGGCGGACTGATCGGCGGCACGGTCAAATCCGCCATCGGGATTGGCGCGCTGCTCTGGGCCGGGATTGGTGATACGATCCGGGTTTCGCTCTCCGCCGAACCCGAAGAGGAGGTAAGGGTCGGTTATGAAATCCTCAAGACTTTGGGGCTGCGGGTGCGCGGGGTGCGGGTGGTGAGCTGCCCAAGCTGTGCGCGGCAGGGTTTTGATGTGATCCGCACCGTGGAAGCGCTTGAAAGCCGCCTGCAACACATCCGCACGCCGCTCTCGCTTTCGGTGCTGGGCTGCGTGGTCAATGGCCCCGGCGAGGCGCGCGAAACCGACATCGGCCTGACCGGCGGCGGCAATGGCACGCATATGGTTTATCTTTCCGGCGTCACCGATCATCATGTGAATGACGCCGACATGATCGACCGTATCGTCAAACTCGTCGAAGCCAAGGCGGCGGAGCTGGAAGCGGCGGTTTAGGCCAAGGCTCAGGGCAGCGCCTTTTCCCCTTCGACATTCCCGGCAGGCCGATAACGGCAGACGATCACTGTCCGGTTGCCGACATAGGCCGCAGCACAACCCAGTTCCTTGGTGTCGCGCC
The DNA here is from genome assembly GCA_028869975.1 of Alphaproteobacteria bacterium. Taxonomy (GTDB): domain Bacteria; phylum Pseudomonadota; class Alphaproteobacteria; order Sphingomonadales; family Sphingomonadaceae; genus JAGWQR01. The sequence continues at coordinate 2,446 of JAGWQR010000271.1, forward strand.
AGATCAATTGAGAATAATGCCCCGCATCCGCCCAGTTGCCACTGCGTGATATGTTTGGGAAAACGCCATTGATAAATGCGGTACGTTCACCCAGCCAACTCTTAAAATACGAATCTTGAGAAAATGTGCCACCCCAGCCCGTCCATAAATTCTCGCCATCATCATTATTGGCGGCATGATCGAAACTGCCGGATTTTGCGAGCTGATTCGCCCAGTTCTGGGCATCCTGTGTCAGCGCTTCCGACCAGGACAACGCCGGTACGCCAAGAGATGAACGCAGATCATTGTGCAGCTTCAGCGCGCGCTGCATATCAAATGCGGGGTGCGGCGTTGCGGTGTGCTGGCGGGCGTGCCGCGCCAGCGCAGGTGTCGCGATCAACGCAAGGACTGCGAGCGAAGCGGCCGTTCTGTGCATCTCCGTCTCCTTCAGAGCCAGGATAGCGCATGAGGCCAGTTGGTGCAATCGCGGGTTGCGTACAGCGAAAACACGCCGCCCTTTTCGGACGGCGCGCTTGTTCTTTGGGCTTCATGATATTTAGGCATTGGTACCGCCCGTATTATCAGCGATCATCGTCGCCACCACCCCAGCCATGATGCTCGTCACCTTCGCCGCCGCCATATCCATACCCGCCGCCATATCCGTACCCGCTGCCATATCCATAGGCGGGCGCAGCATAGCCTCCATACCCGCCGCCATATCCATAGGCGGGCGCAGCATAGCCCCCATACCCGCTGCCATATCCATAGCCATTATAGCCACCATAGTCCCTATAATCATCATGATGCGCGCTTGCGGCAACGGCCGCGATGCCACCGAGCAGCAGGGCGCCAGCGATAATCGGCGCGGCCCCGATGCCATGATGCCCACCGCGATCTGCCATCGCAGGCGCCGTTGCCGCGAGGGTCGCAGCACCGGCCAAAGCCAAAGTCGCTTTTTTGAATATCGACATAACAACCTCCTTCAACAGCGCTCACAAAAATTTGTGGGCGTGGAAAGGGGTGTAACGCGACTGCGCTTTCGTTCGACTGAACGAACAGGTAATATTGTGTTCATCTGCGTCAAAAGATGTAAAATCATTATGACATCTGCCAAATAGACAGCAGAGAAATTCTGCCGTCACTCGAAGGGTTTGGGTGAGCTGCTGCGTAATAGCCATGGATCGGGTGCCCATTGTGGCCTCCCCCAGTCCCTTCACGGCATCCGGTCCAACCACCCCAGTATCGCTATGCGCCCCCGTTCCGTGTAGCCACGTTTGCGGTCGGCCTTGCGCACTTTCGCATCAAGTGGCGGGAACAGCCCGAAATTGACATTCATTGGCTGGAAACTGTCCGCGTTCGCCCCGCCCGTGATATGCCCGAGCAGTGCCCCGAGTGCGGTTTCAGGCGGTGGCGGGGGCAGGGTACAACCTTCCAGCTCCGCCGCCCAGAAGCGAGCTGCGAGTAGGCCGATTGCGGCGCTTTCAATATAGCCTTCGCACCCGGTCATCTGCCCGGCAAAGCGGAGATTTGGAGCAGATTTAAGCCGCAGCGTTTCATCGAGCAGCACGGGCGAGCGGATGAAGGTGTTGCGATGCAGCCCGCCGAGCCGCGCGAACTCCGCCTTCTCCAGCCCTGGAATCATCCTAAAGATGCGCACCTGTTCCGCATGTTTGAGCTTGGTCTGGAACCCGACAATGTTGAAGAGGGTGCCTAGCGCGTTATCCTGCCGCAACTGCACCACGGCATAGGGCCAGCGACCTTGGGGGTGCGCGGGTGTGGCGTCACGCGGATTGTCGAGCCCCATCGGCTTCATCGGGCCGTGACGCAGTGTTTCGACCCCGCGCGCCGCCATCACTTCAATCGGCATACAGCCTTCGAAATAGGGCGTGTCGGCCTCCCAGTCTTTGAATTCGGTTTTCTCACCGCTCAACAGCGCTTCAACGAACGCCTGATACTGCGTCTTGTCGAGCGGGCAGTTGATATAATCATCGCCACCCTTTCCCCAGCGCGCGGCCTTCCACGCGACGTCCATGTTGATGCTTTCGGCATAGACTATCGGCGCAAGCGCATCAAAAAAGGCGAGCGCATCCGCACCAGTTGCGCTGCGAATCGCTTCGGCCAGTGGCGCTGCAGTGAGCGGGCCGGTGGCGATAATGGCGGGGCCGGTGGGGAGCGCGTCCACCCGCTCGCGCACGAGCGTGATATTGGGGTGGGTGGCGATGGCGTGGGTGACCGCCGCCGCATAGCCTTCCCGATCAACCGCCAGCGCCGATCCGGCAGGCACCCGGTGGGCATCGGCTTCGTGCATGATCAGGCTGCCGAGCGTGCGCAATTCCTGATGCAGCAAGCCGACGGCGTTCGAGTCGGCGTCATCCGAGCGGAACGAATTCGAACAGACCAGTTCGGCAAGTTGGTCGCTCTTGTGCGCGGGCGTGCTTTCCACGCCCCGCATTTCGGACAGGCGCACCCTGTGGCCGCGCTCCGCAAGTTGCCACGACGCCTCGCTCCCCGCCAGCCCACCGCCGATAATGTGGATAGTGTGGGTCATGCTATTCGCCGCAACAGATGCAGCCGCGCCTTGCCATGATCGCGCACTGCATTGATGGCGAACCCGGCCACCTCAACCGCCTCCTCGCGCGCGGTTTCGATGCTTATCCAGGTCTGTGCACCGATCCAGCCGAGCCGGTTGAGCTTGTCGAGGGCCACAGCGCCCGCGCCGGTGCCATAGGGCGGATCCATGCACATGAGATCGAGCGGCGTGGTGGTGGGCGGCAAGGCCAAGACTGAACACGCGCGTACATCACCCACTTCTCTCGTCACCCCGAGCATGACGATATTAGCGCGGATTATGTCCAGCGCTGCCTTGTCCTGCTCGACGAACAGGCAGTGCGCCGCGCCGCGCGACAGTGCCTCCAGCCCCAATGCGCCCGAGCCTGCGAAGAAATCCCCCACGCGCAAGCCCTCAAACGAACCGAGCCGCGAGATCAGCATCGAGAACAAAGCTTCGCGTGTGCGGTCGGCGGTCGGGCGCGTTGCATCACCCGGTGGCGCCTTGATTGTGCGTCCGCGCCATTGGCCCGCGATGATCCTCAACGTCCGCGTGTTCCCTGCGCCTTGACCTCCACCACCGCTCCCATAGCTAAATCCCCCAGCAGATACGGCCCATAAGCCACGCGGATCAGCCGCGAGACTTTCAACCCCAAATGTTCCAGCACCCGGCGCACTTCGCGGTTTTTGCCCTCGGTCAGCGTCAGTTCGATCCAGACATTCGCGCCGGTTCGCCGCTCAAGGTTGGCGTTGATGCTGCCATACTGCACGCCGCCGATACTGATACCCTCCGCCAGCGTCTCCAGTTGCTGCTGGCTGATCTGGCCATAGGCGCGCGCGCGATAGGTGCGCGGCACGCCGCTTGCGGGCAGCTCCATTTGTCGCTTATATCCGCCGTCACTGGTGAGCAACAGCAGCCCCTCGGTATTCATGTCGAGCCGCCCGATCGGCATGACGCGCGGCAGGCCCTTGGGCAGCCGGTCATAGATAGTAGGCCGACCCTGCGGATCGCGCTCGGTGGTGAGCACGCCGGTCGGCTTGTTGAACAGGAACAGGCGCGCGGGAGCGGCGGCTTTTATCGGCTTGCCATCAACCGTAATGCCTTTCAGGCTGGTGAGTAGGGTTGCGGGTGTTGCCAGCGTGACTCCATCCAGCGCGATCCGCCCTTCGGCAATCATCCGCTCAATTTCGCGGCGCGAGGCCACCCCGGCACGTGCCAGCAATTTGGCGATACGCTGCGGTGGTTCTTGCCTGGGAGCACGATATTCGGACATAAGGGCTGGCCTTAGCGTGAAATTGCGCTAGATTCGAGAGCGAATGAGCGAGGAATGATGAATACCCCACTAGAGACACTCTCCGGGCTGAAAGAGCACAAGCGACTCATCAGCGGCATCAAACCCTACATCGAGGCCGGTCCGCTCGCCGCCTTCTTTCTCGGAATTTCCTCGGCACTGGTTTATACCATGCTGGCTGCGACGATGACGCAGCGCCTATCGGAGGCGGGCGTCAACCGGAAAAGCATTTCTGCTTTTGCGCTGGCACTGTTGATATATAGTTTCAAGCCGCTCTGGGCGCCGTTCATTGACCGCTACAACATTCCGTTGTTCACCCGCGCCATCGGCCATCGCCGTTCCTGGCTGGTGGTGATTGGAGCGGCGACTGCGCTGGCGCTGGTCAATCTTGCGCTGCCCGATCCGAAACATGCCATCGGAACATTGGCGATTGCCGCCATCATCGCGGGCTTTTGCGGCGCGAGTTATGATATTGTGATCGATGCCTACCGGATCGAGATGCTCAAGCCCCATCAACTCGGCGCGAGTGCCGGGATGAGCCAATATGGCTGGCGCTTTGGCGCGACCACGGCATCTTCGCTCGCGCTGATCGTCGCGACCCGAGCCAACTGGGGCTGGGCCTATATTGCATCCGCCCTCCTCGTGCTGCCCGCCATCCTCACCAGTTTGGTTCTGGGTGAGCCGCAGCACCGCAAGCCAACCGCGCCCACAACCGGCTTCATTCAGTTCTTCCAGAATTTTCTCTCGCCTTTTGGCGAGTTTTTGCGGCGCGACGGCGGGGCTGTTGTGCTCGCCTTTGTGCTGGTCAGCCGGATTGGCGATACCATGTCAAATCTGATGGTGCGCGATCTGTTTCACACCCTCGGTTATACCAAGCCCGAGATTCTCTATGGCGATGTCTGGTTCGGGCTTGGCGCGCTGTTTGTCGGGATATTCGCGGGCGGCGTGCTTTATGCGCGCCTCGGCCTCAAACATGCGGTGCTGGTGTCGCTCATCCTGATGCCGTGCGTCAACTTCGGCTTCGGGATATTGTCGCTGATCGGGCATAATATGTCTGCGATGATCGCGGTCAACAGTTTCGAAAATTTCGGCGCGGGCGTCAGCGGCGTGGTCATGGTCGCCTATCTCTCGGCGCTGTGCAATCTGGAGTTTACAGCGAGCCAGTTTGCGTTGCTCTCGGCGGCGGCGGCGATTTTGGGACGGTTTTTGACGGCGGGTACAGCGGGAGCGCTGATTGAGGCGCTGGGCTATTTTAACTTCTATATCCTCACCGCCGCGCTCAGCCTGCCGGGAATTTTCATCTATCTCGGCATGTTGCGTTCGGGGCTGGTGGACCGTTCAATCGGGACGGTGGGCCTGCAGGCGGAATAGCTACCCCGCCAGTTCGCTGACCCCCATCAGCGCCTCGTCAACTGCGTGCGCCGCTTGCCGTCCCTCGCGGATCGCCCAGACGACCAGCGACTGCCCCCGGCGCATATCGCCGCAGCTCCATACGCCCTCCATACTGGTGCGATAATCGTCAGTGGAAGCCGCGACATTGCCGCGCGCATCGAGCGCCACACCCGATTGCTCGACCATCCCGGCCTTTGTTGGTCCGAGGAAACCCATCGCGAGCAGGATGAGATCGGCTTTCAATGTGAATTCCGAGCCCGCAACCTCTTCCATGCGTCCGTTCGTCCAGTCAACGCGCACGCATTCCAGCCCCTCCAGCACACCATTATGGCCGGTCATGCGCTTGGCAAGGATCGCCCAGTCACGCGCCACGCCTTCCTCATGCGATGATGACGTGCGCAGCTTGAGCGGCCAGTCGGGCCAGGTTAGCGCCTTGTTCTCCACCACCGGCGGCTTGGGCATGATCTCGATCTGCGTCACCGAGGCCGCACCCTGCCGATTCGAGGTGCCGACACAGTCGGAGCCGGTATCGCCACCACCGATGACGATGACATGCTTGCCGTGCGCCGAGAGCGTACCGCGCGGGGCCGCGCGCAGCTCATCGTCGTCCGCGTTGCGCTTGTTCTGCTGGGTGAGGAATTCCATGGCAAAGCGCACACCGGCCATTTCGGCCCCTGGAATATCGAGCGGGCGCGGGTTTTCCGCGCCGCCCGCCATCACCACTGCATCGAAATTCTCGCGCAACGACTCCATCGACACCTGCACACCGACCTCGGTGGAGGGCTTGAGCGTGACGCCTTCCTCCATCATCTGCATCAGGCGGCGATTGATGAGGTCTTTCTCCATTTTGAAATCGGGGATGCCGTAGCGCAGCAGCCCGCCCATCCGGTCATTTTTCTCGAACAAAGTTACGGAATGCCCCGCGCGTGCGAGCTGCTGCGCGCACGCCATGCCGGCAGGACCCGAGCCGACCACTGCCACCGACTTGCCTGTCTTGCGCGCAGGGAGCTGCGGCGTGATCCAGCCCATTTCCCAGCCCTTGTCAACGATCTGACATTCAATGGTTTTGATCGTGACGGGTGTGTCCTGAATGTTGAGCGTGCAGCTCGCCTCGCACGGCGCGGGGCAGATGCGCCCGGTAAATTCGGGGAAATTATTGGTCGAGTGGAGTACTTCGAGCGCGGCCTGCCAGTCATCCTCATAGACCAGATGGTTCCAGTCGGGGATGATGTTGTTGACCGGGCAGCCATTATGACAGAACGGAATCCCGCAATTCATACAGCGCGAGGCCTGCGCGCGGATCGCGTCGTTACCCAGCGGCACGATGAACTCGCGATAATCCTTCAACCGGTCAGCGACAGGCTCATAGACGCGATCCTGCCGGCCGACTTCCAAAAACCCGGTTTCTTTGCCCATATCTGTTGCCTTATTCCGCTGCCACGCTGGCCGCAGCCGCGCGTTCATCGTCCATTTGCTTGAGTGCATTGGCATAGTCGCGCGGCATCACCTTGACGAAATGCTTGAGTGTAGCCTCCCAATCGGCGAGCAGTTCGCGCGCGCGTTTCGAGCCGGTGTGGAGCTGGTGGCGTTCGAGCAAAATTTTCAAGCGGGCCGCGTCATGGTGCAACATGTCGCCCATCCCGGTATCGGAGACGCCTCGCGCCTTCTGGCTCGGGAAGCCAGCGCCTTCGTCGTCAGCCTTGTCTGAGAGCGGCAACAGATCGACCATGCTCGGATTGCAGCGGTCCTTGAAGCTGCCGTCCGCGTCATAGACATACGCCACGCCGCCCGACATCCCTGCCGCGAAATTGCGCCCGGTTGCGCCGAGCACCGCGACCACGCCGCCGGTCATATATTCGCAGCCATGATCGCCGGTGCCCTCAACCACCGCGACCGCGCCTGAATTGCGCACGGCGAAGCGCTCACCGGCCACGCCCGCGAAATAGGCCTCGCCCGCAATAGCTCCGTACAGAACTGTGTTGCCTACGATGATGTTTGCGCCGGCCTCGCGGGTGCAGCCCTCGGGCGCTTTCACAATCACGCGGCCCCCGGACAGCCCTTTGCCAACATAGTCATTGGCGTCGCCGGTCAGTTCAAGCGAAATGCCAGCGGCAAGAAACGCGCCAAAGCTCTGCCCCGCCACGCCGCGCAGTTTGATCGCGATGCTGTTGTCAGGCAGTCCGGCATGGCCATATTTGCGCGCCACCGCCGAGGACAGCAGCGTGCCGACCGTGCGGTTGACGTTGCGCACCCGTTCTTCGATCACCACAGGCTGCTGCTTATCCAGTGCTGGCGCTGCGGTGGCGATCAGTTTATGATCGAGCGCCTTGGCAAGGCCATGGTCCTGGGTTTCGGTCTGGTGCAGCGCGCTTCCGCTTACCGGCTCCACCCGATGCAGGATGCGGGCAAGATCGATGCCCTTGGCTTTCCAATGGTCTATTGCGGCGCGCATATCGAGCCGGTCCACCCGGCCGATCATCTCATCGAGCGTGCGGAAGCCCATCTGCGCCATTAGCCCACGCAATTCCTCCGCGACGAAGAAGAAGAAATTGATGACATGTTCGGGCTGGCCGGTGAAGCGTGCACGCAACACCGGGTCTTGGGTTGCCACGCCCACGGGGCAGGTGTTGAGATGGCATTTGCGCATCATGATGCACCCGGCAGCGATCAGCGGCGCGGTCGCAAAGCCGAATTCGTCCGCGCCGAGCAGCGCCGCAATCGCGACATCGCGGCCCGTGCGCAACCCGCCATCGGCTTGCACCGCAATCCGCGAGCGCAAATTGTTGAGCAGCAACGTTTGTTGCGTCTCGGCGAGACCAATTTCCCATGGCGAGCCCGCATGGGTGAGCGAGGTGAGCGGCGATGCGCCGGTGCCGCCATCATAGCCCGAAATCGTCACATGGTCGGCCTTGCACTTGGCAACGCCCGCCGCGACCGTGCCGACACCGACTTCGGACACCAGTTTGACCGAAATCCGGGCTTTATCGTTGGCGTTTTTGAGGTCATGGATAAGCTGCGCCAGATCCTCGATCGAGTAAATATCATGGTGTGGCGGCGGCGAAATCAGCCCGACTCCCGGCGTTGAATGGCGCACGGCGGCGATATGCTTGTCAACCTTGTGGCCGGGGAGTTGGCCCCCTTCGCCGGGTTTGGCCCCCTGCGCCATTTTGATCTGGATGTCGTCGGCATTGACCAGATATTCAGTCGTCACACCAAAGCGCCCCGATGCCACCTGCTTGATCGCCGAGCGCATCGAATCGCCGTTGGCGAGCGGTGTGAAGCGATCGACTTCTTCACCGCCTTCGCCGGTGTTCGAGCGCCCGCCGACCCGGTTCATCGCAATCGCAAGTGTGGTATGCGCCTCGCGGCTAATTGAGCCGAAGCTCATCGCACCGGTGGCGAAGCGCTTGACGATCTCTTTGGCGGGCTCAACTTCGTCGAGTGGGATTGGCACATTGGCGGGCTTCAATTCCATCAGGCCCCTGATGGTCAGCAGCCGTTTCGATTGCGCATTGATCTGCGCAGCAAACGCATCCCAGTCCTTCTGCGAATTGGCGCGCACGGCATGCTGGAGCGCGCCGACACTGGCGGGCGTCCATGCATGATCCTCGCCGCGCAGCCGATAGGCATAATGGCCGCCGACATCGAGCATGTGCCGGTAAATCGGCGCATCAGAATAAGCGAGCGCGTGGCGGCGCACGGTTTCGGCGGCAATTTCTGCAAGGCCGACACCCTCGATGGTGGTCGCCGTGCCAGTGAAATACTTCTCGATAAAGTCGGATTTGAGCCCGACCGCATCGAAAATCTGCGCGCCACAATAGGATTGATAGGTCGAAATGCCCATCTTGGACATGACCTTGAGCAAGCCTTTGTCAATCGCTTTGACATAGTTGGCACGCACTTTTTCAGGGGGCATGTCCCAGCCCTCGCGCACCCGAAGTGCCTCCAGCGTCTCGAACGCCAGATAAGGGTTGATCGCTTCCGCACCATAGCCCGCGAGCGCCGCGAAATGATGCACTTCGCGCGCTTCGCCAGTCTCGATCACCAGGCCTGTTTGCATCCGCAAGCCCTGACGGATCAGGTGGTGATGAACGGCTGCGGTAGCAAGTAGAGCTGGCATCGCCACGCGCGCGGCGGACACCGCACGGTCCGACAAGATGAGGATATTGGCATCGCCGAGCACCGCTTCGGTCGCGGCCCAGCACATTTCTTTGAGCGCCATGGCGAGGCCATCTGCGCCGGTCGCCGCATCCCAGGTCATGTCAATCGTCGCGGTACGGAATGCGCCGTCAAGTGCCTCCTCGACATTGCGGATGCGCGCCATGTCGTTGTTGGTGAGGATCGGCTGCGCCATTTCCAGACGCTTGTGGGTTCCCGCATGATGGCCGAGCAGATTGGGACGCGGGCCTATCATGGATACAAGCGACATGACCAGTTCCTCGCGGATCGGATCGATCGGCGGGTTGGTCACTTGCGCAAAATTCTGTTTGAAATAATCATAGAGCATCCGCGCTTTGCTCGAAAGCACAGCAATTGGTGTGTCGGTACCCATCGAGCCGATCGGATCATCGCCATCGCGCGCCATGGGGGTCAGGAAGCGGGCGATGTCCTCCTGCGTGTAGCCAAAGGCCTGCTGAAGATCGAGCAAGGCTTCTGCGTTGTTATGGCCGATGCCGGTATCCGAGCTGCCAACCGACAGGGGATCGTCCTCGGCGATGATCGGCAGGTCACGCAGATGATATTGGGTGGCACCAAGCCATTCCGCATAGGGCGCCGCATCCGCGAGCGCCGTTTTGATTTCCTCATCCTCGATGATCCGGCCCTCTTCAAGGTCGATCAGCAGCATCTTGCCGGGCTGCAAACGCCATTTGCGGATGATTTTCTCGTCCGGGATCGGCAGCACGCCCGATTCGGAGGCCATGATGACCTGGCCCTCGTCGGTGATGCAGAAGCGCGCCGGTCGCAGGCCATTGCGATCAAGTGTCGCGCCAATCTGCCGCCCATCGGTGAAAGCAACCGAGGCCGGGCCATCCCAGGGCTCCATCAAAGCAGCATAATATTCGTAAAAGGCGCGCCGCTTGGGATCCATTGTCGGATCGCCCGCCCAGGCTTCGGGAATGAGCAGCATCATCGCCTTGACCAGCGGATAGCCGCCGGCGAGCAGCAGTTCGAGCGCATTGTCGAGGCTTGCAGTATCCGACTGGCCGTGCGGGATCAGCGGCCACATCTTGTCGAGGTCCGCCCCGAGTAAGTCGGATTCGAGTGTGCGCCGCCGCGCATTCATCCAGTTGACGTTGCCACGCACCGTGTTGATCTCACCATTATGCGCGATGAAGCGATAAGGGTGCGCCAGTTTCCAGCTCGGGAAGGTGTTGGTTGAAAAACGCTGGTGCACGAGTGCGAGCGCGGACTGGCACAGCGGATTACGCAAATCTTCATAGAAGCTGCCTACCTGATGCGCAAGCAACAAGCCCTTGTAGACGACCGTGCGTGACGAGAGCGAGGGCATATAAAGTTCGCGGATCGCGGGCATATTGTGCTTTTCGGCCAGTGCGGCAAGCGGGTTCTGGGTTTGTTTGCGGATGGCGAGCAGCTTGCGTTCGAATGCCGCCTGGTCCGCAGTGCTTTCACCGCGCGCGATAATCGCCTGACGGATAACCGGCATCTGGTCCAGCACTGTTTTGCCCAGCCCTGCCGTATCCGTGGGCACATCACGCCAGCCGAGTAGATGCTGACCTTCTTTCACAATATATTTCTCAAAGACCTGCGCGATAAAATCACGCGCTTGCTGCTCTTGCGGCATAAAGCACATCGCCACGGCATAATCGCCGGGTGCGGGGAGGGGGATGCCCTTCGTTTCTGCCCAGTCTCGCAGCAGCGCATCGGGAATCTGGATCAAAATGCCTGCACCATCGCCAAGCAACGGATCAGCGCCCACCGCACCGCGATGATCGAGGTTGAGGAGAATCTCCAATCCGTCAGTAATGATCTTGTTGCTTTTGGTGCCATCGATGTTCGCGATGAAACCAACGCCACAAGCATCATGCTCGTTGTGGGGGTCATACAGACCTTGTTTTGTCGGACTGGTCATCCGGCGTTCTTCCTCATTTGCGGGACGCGCGGGCCTGCCAAACCCCACGTCCACCACAGGTGAATCCTCAACAACTTATGATTTGGGCGGCTCTTCTGATTCCGGTCTTGTCTGCCCCGTTACAGAATCAAGTGGGCGCTTACGTCAGTTGCACGTCTCCCAAGCGCAAAACCACGCCGGTGTCAATATTAACGACAGTCGCGTAATTTTATTACGCACAATTTCAATCTGCGGGGGCCTCTTCAAGCCCGCGACCGACATAGCTGCGCCTACGAGAATAGGCGAAATAGATGACGAGGCCGATGGCACCCCAGATCACCAGAACCCATTTTGCATCGGCGTTCAGCCCATAAAGCAGAACCGCGCACCCGAGAACCGCGAGCGGAGCCACCAGCCAGATGAGCGGTGTCTTGAAACTGCGTTTTATGTCTGGTGCGCGGCGTCGCAACACAGGAACGGCAATCGCCACCATGGCAAAGGCAAACAAAGTACCGGCATTTGATAAATCAGCCAGAAATCCGACAGTGAGCACCGATGCTGTTACGCAAACAAAGACACCTGTAATGGCCGTAACCACATGGGGCGTGCGAAATTTCGGATGAACCTTGGCGAGTGCAGAGGGCAGCAGGCCGTCACGTGCCATCACGAAAGCCACACGTGTCTGCCCGTAAATCATCATCAGAATGACGGACGGCAAGGCAATAACGGCGGCCAGCCCCACCCAGCGACCCACAATGGGCCAGTGAATTGACTGCAAGACATAAACCAGTGCCTCGTCCGAACAGACCAGTGGCTTGGGCTGGTGCGCAGCAGTAATCAGGGCACAGCGCCCCGCCATTTCTGCCGACCCAGGTGGAATAAACTGACCTGTGGAAGACATGACAGGCTGACCGCCAATTGTGCCGATCGCGCCTGCTGCCACCAGCATATATATCAAGGTGCAGATCAGGAGTGACGCAATGAGCCCGATAGGGACATTGCGTTGCGGATTTACAGTCTCTTCGGCTGCCGTAGAAACCGCATCAAAGCCAACATAGGCAAAGAATATGGAGGCTGCTGCACCGATGACCCCTTGTCCCGTTACAGGATCACCAATCCCGTTGGGCATGAACGGTGTAAAATTCGATGACTGGATGAGCGGCACCGTCAGGATGATGAAGACGCCGAGCGCGGCGAGCTTGACCAGTACCAGCATCGCGTTGACCGTTGCACTCTCGGTGGTACCTTTGATAAGCAACAGGGTCACGATTATGCCGATAAACACCGCTGGTAGATTGATATATCCCCCAATCTGGGCGGCACGCATCAATTCCGGCGTGGCGGGCGTTCCGGTTGCCATTGCGAACTTTGCCCGCAAGCCGTCCGCGTTGCTCAGTATGTCGGGTATGTGAAGGTGGTAACTGCCAATATGCATGGCGTTTATAAGAGGCACGACATGGTTGGCCCAGCCCACGCACACTGCAGAGGCCCCAAGCGCATATTCGAGAACCAGCGCCCAGCCAACCATCCAGGCCAAAACTTCGCCCATAACCGCATAGGTATAGGTATAGGCGGAGCCTGCCACCGGTACCATCGAGGCAAGTTCTGAATAGCAGAGCGCGGCCAGGCCACAGACCGTACCCGCCAGAATCAGGCTGAGCATTAAACCCGGGCCAGCTTTTTGCGCGGCTTCGGCCGTAAGCACGAAGATACCGGTCCCGATAACGGCACCTATGCCGAGCAGAGTTAGCTGAAAGGCGCCCAGCGTACGGTGGAGGGACTTTTTTTCGGCCGTCCTCAAAATCGAATCAAGTGATTTGATCCGCCAGCTATTACCCATAAATTGCCCTCTCGTGAAACCTTGTTGCGCAGCCTAGCGGCAAATATCGGGAGCGCAAGCGCTTTAGTATGCCGGTCACGATTTGCACCTCATGCCCACTAAGTCATTTCCGATGCCATGCGCTTTGGCACTTGCGGTTAAAATGATCGTGTTACGCCAAACTCAACCCGGTTTCTATTAAAGGCGTAGAGTGGAACATTGCTGTCATTACGCGTATATGTGTAAATTATACGCGGCGTAAACCCACCTAAATCAAAGCGACGGTCAAGTATAGTGAACTGCATCGTATATTGTCTATCTTTGCGCGTGGCGTTGAACCCGGAACTAAATCCAATATAGTCAATCCGCGAATAGCTAGGCGACAGACCCATGCTTATCCCGCCCTTGAACTCCCGCGAATAATTGAGTCCAAATTGTTGCAAAT
>JAGWQR010000272.1 GCA_028869975.1 Alphaproteobacteria bacterium
CGCCACTGCCTGCGCCACCGTCTGGTTGGCTTTGGGGACACGCAGCTCAAGGTCATCAAGCAGCGGATCGTTGAACACCGCCCACCAATCGCCGCGCGGCCCCTCATCTCCGGGCTGCGCGGGCACCCAGCCCGGGGCCTCGGCAAAATGCTGCGGCATTTGCATCGCCGGGCGCTCGACATGCGGCGTGAGCGAACAGGCCGACAAGAGGGCAAGGAGGACTGGTGTAGATTTTCGGATCATGCGGGCACCGGAGTAATGGAAAGTTTGCGGGAGCGATTGCGCTTGCGCCGCTCGGTCAGGTTGGCGAGCGTGACATAAACCACCGGCGTGGTCAGCAGGCTGATCATCTGGCTCGCAATCAAGCCACCGATGATGACAATGCCAAGCGGCACGCGCAGTTCCGCGCCGTCGCCATGGCCAAGCGCCAGTGGCAATGCGCCAAAGCCCGCTGCCAGCGTTGTCATCAATATCGGGCGGAAGCGCAGCAGCGCGGCCTGGCGGATCGCTTCCGCCGCGCTCAGGCCCTGTGTGCGCTGCGCCGAAATCGCAAAGTCGATCATCATGATCGCGTTCTTTTTCACAATCCCGATCAGCAGCAACAGGCCGATCACGACAATTACATCAAATTGCGTGCCACTCACCAGCAGCGCCAGTGCCGCCCCCACCGCCGCCGAGGGCAGGGTCGACAGCACGGTAAGCGGATGGATCAGATTTTCATACAATATCCCCAGCACAAAATAGATCACCATCAAGGCCGCCAGCACCAGCAGCGGCGTCGAATTGTTCGACTGGCTGAAGGCTTTGGCGGTGCCGGCAAAATCGCCATGAATATCGGCAGGAAGCCGCAATCCGTTCATGATTTTGTTCAGTTCGTTCTGGGCATCGCTCAGCGATTTTGTGCCGACAAGACTGAACGAAACCGTGGCGGCCGGCTCGGCATTCTGGTGATTCACCTCCGAATCGGCACCGCGTATTTTCCAGCTTGCAAGGGTGGGCAACTGCCCCATGGTTTCCGGTGCCGTATTGACGCCGCTGGGCGCGCCCGCGCCGTTGAGCGGCAGGAATACCCGGTTGAGCGCATTGGGATCGGTGGCAAAGCGTGGATCAACCTGCATCACGACATGATACTGGTTGATCCCGCTGTAGATAATTGCCACCTGTCGCTGGCCAAAGCCATCATATAGCGCCTGATCAATCGCCGCATTGGTCAAGCCCAGGCGTGCTGCTGTATCGCGGTTAATATCGACATAGGCCTCTGCGGCAGAATCGTTCAGATCCTCATCAACATCGGTAAAGACACGGCGATCCTTTTTCATGGCCGCCGCGAGCCTGTGC
>JAGWQR010000030.1 GCA_028869975.1 Alphaproteobacteria bacterium
ATTTCCTCGCGCCGGTGAGAATAGGGGGTCTGGGCGGCAAAGGCAGTGGCCGCAACATGGTTGCTGCGATATTCCGACTTGACCCCGTTCAGCGCGCGCACATAGCGTGCGAGCTGCGGATCGGTAATGCCCGTATCATAATCGCCGAACAGCGCGTAAAACTGCTTGCGCTCCAGCTTGAGGTATAGCTTGCGCACCGACGAGGCATCAAAGCGCCGCTGGCTGCGATCCGCATAAACCGTGTAATAGGTGTTGGGATCAATCGCACTGCCATATTGGGTGTTGGCCGTATTTTTGGCGCTGTCATAGGCTAGCGTCAGCAGCCATTTGCCCGAAATCAGCCCCTTGGCATAGAGCGCGATCCGGCCATCGGTTTGCAGCGTGCTGCCATCATCGGGGATGGTCTGCATGTTATGATCGAGTCGGTTGAACCCAACCGTCCCCTCGGCAAGGCCAACAATCGTCCAGGGCCGCTTGCCAGGCGACAGCCAGGCATCAAGCTGCTGCGTGGTTGCCACATCACCGTCCTTGAGCGGCAGGGTGACAATCAGCGACCCCGACGCCGTGGTCGGCTCCAGCTCGATGTAGGCGACGCCATCATCACCCTCGACGCGCCAGACCGGCTTGCCGCGCTCAAGCCCCGAAAGACCGCGCGCCGCCTGCGCATCAGCTTCAATCGCTGCCGTATAGGGTGCCGAGAGGCTGAAATCACCCACCTGGCCATGATGGATGGGCCGGCCATCGCGATCGGTCAGCCGCATGGCAATCACAGGCCGGTTAACGCCGTCAGCAATAAGAAATGATTTGCCGGGAAGAAATTCGGCATGGAGTGCGCTGGCAGCAAAATGCACCCGGCGCTCCAAATGCTTCACAAGCTGGCCATGCGCATCCTTCACATCAGCGCTGAGCAGCGTATCGCGCGGACCCAGATCAACCGCGCGCCAAATGCTCACCTCCACCTGGCCGTCGCCGCTCTTCTTTTCGCCATCAAAGCTGAGGGCATTGACCGGCTTGCCATCGGCAAACAGCGTTACCGTCTGGCCGGGCAGATGCTTGATGACGACGCGGGTGGCGCGCGTGCGCGGATTGTAGCTTGTGTCTGGGAACAGCCAATCGATACCGGGGGCCTCGCCGCCGATCCAGTCACGGTTGGTGCCGGCGGCCTCCTGATCGCTCGCAAAGGACGGGTGGCGGAAGGTGGAGGCGGCCACGCGTGCCTTGTTTCGACCTAGCGCTGCATAGAAATCGGCGCGCAACAATGCTCCGCCGCCGCCATTGACGAACCGCGAAATCGCGCTACCGGCCGTGCGTGTGTTCCGGCTGCAATCCACCGGAACCCTGCTGCCGGGATATGTTGACGGATCCACCTGCACGACATGCGTACCCGGTAAAACGCCATCAAAATGATAGCGGCCATCGCTGTCTGTCACGGCATAGCTGCCATCTTCCATCATCACACGGACGCCACCAATGCCGCGCGCGGCGCGCGGATCGACGCTGCAACCGCCATCGGTCACCCGGCCAATAATCGTCATTGTATCCCCGATAACCGCTGTGGTGACTTGGACGGCTGCGGCCGCAATCGCGCTTTTGGTTCCGCGATCATCCTGTGCGCTAGCCATATTGGTAATATTACCCGGTTGCGCATCACTGCGCACCCCGAGCACATAGGTGATCGTATCGGACGCACCTGGTGCGAGCGGCACCAGTGGCACCAGCAGCCGCTTGCCATCGGGTGTGGCGGTATAGGCAGCTTTTATGCCATTGACCCGCACGGTATTGGGCGCGAGCCGCGTCCAGAGCGGCAGCACATCGGTCAGGCTGATGTTGCCGGTCGTGCGCTGCGGATCGGGGTTGGTCAGCGTCACCATATACTGCAACGAATCGCCTGGCGCGGCGACCGGGTTCGACACGGTTTTGCTGATGACCAGCCCGGCACCGGGTTTGTCGATCGGGATGTCGATGCGCACCGGCGCCGGATTGGTGAGCGTAAATGTCTGGCCGTAGGATGCCCCGGAAATCGCGTAGGGCTGGCCATCGGGCCGTCTGAATCCGGAAAGCTGGGCCGCCGTGGCGGAGGAGGGCGCCGTATAGGGCGCAGCAGGCTGGATCAAAAGCTTGTAGCTGCCCGGTTTCACCAGCGGAAAGCGATAATCACCGGTCGGGAAGCTGTAACTGTTACCGCTGCTATCGGTGACGGTAGAGCCGGTTATCACTGTTGCGGGGAAGCTTGATACGCCATCGTCGCCATAAACTGTCGCCGGCTGGCCGGTTGCGGCGTTTATCAGCGTGACCTTGGTGCCCGCAACCGGCGCACCTGTGCCACTGTCAAAGCTGATACCATAAGGATCAATGAGTATATTAACCTTATTGGTTGCAACAGTAGCACCCGAGCCTGGCCTCGTGGCAATGACCGAGATACTGTCACCGGGTTGCACACTCAGCACGCAATCACCTTGTACCGGCGTCGGCGGGATCGCGCTGGTGTTAATCATGCCTACAAATACACCCGTATTATCACCGGTTTCCTGCAATGTCAGGCTTTCTACATCACCCTCGGGGGTGCTGAGCCGCACATTGAGGGTGTCGATTGCGTTCGGGTTGAGATTGTCGGCTGGTGACATTACCGAAATAACGAGCGGCGTGCCCGCCTGCAGCATCGTCACCGGTGCGAGGACAGCCGGTGTAACCGACGTGCCTGCATATGCTCCTGCCAATTTAACCGAAGTGGCTCCATTGCTGCTCTGGCAGGTTGTGGCCGGAATGGTGAAGGATGCCTGACCTGGCGTACTCGTGAACTGAAAAAGCGACAGTGTTGCGCTTGGCGCGGCCTGCCGCAAGACATTGACCTGATTCGAGGGCTGACTGAGCGTCGTTGCCCCCACCTGCCATTGGATATTGGCCGTATTGCTGATTGTCTGCGCTTCAACCGATCGCACTGAGCCGAGCCCGAAGGCTCCGCCCAGTGCGATTAAACACAACCATTTGGTGTGAAAGCGGTTGAACATCTTGATACGCTAACCTGCGGAGCCGTGCGTGCGCTTGCAGTTCGCTAAGCCCATGCCCGCCAAACTCAGTTGATTGTGACGTCGAAATACATGGTCTCGGTACTGCCGCCTGCGAGGTTGCTCAGTGTTCCCGAAGCAATGCCACCCGAAGGTGCGGTGCCCGCGCTGCCCGACGAACCTGTGCCGGTGGCCGGTGCACTGCCTTCCGCACCGGTGTTGCAGACGCCTGCGCCAAACGTACCATTGATGTAGATCGAGTTCGCCACATAGGTTACCTGGGTGGGCAGCGTATCGCTGACTGTTGGAGAAACAGCCGTTGCCGCACCCGCGCCGTTCGCCACTTGGATACAATAACGCACCTGCGCGCCCGGAATCGCTTTCGGGCTGGTGGCGCCGTTGATCGGATCCCACAGCACCGTCGCCGTCTTGAGCACGGACAGCACCGGTGCCGCCACGATATACGCATCGACTGCGATATACTGGCCATCCCATTTCGGATCGGTGACGCCGGTATAGCTGGTGGCGCTTTCCGCGAACACGTTGTTGACGGCAACATTGTTGAGGCCGCCCGCGCTCGCCGTGGAGGTGCTGAACACGGCGCCTTCAGTGCCCGCCGTGATATTCTGGCGGGCCTGCGCCGTAAGCGAGATACCGGCATACTGGCCATTCGTCGGCGTGTTCGGCAGCGCGGTCGTGTCGGTTACCGTAATGGTGACCGTCGTGTCAGGCGGAACCGAATCGAGCCATACGCCACCCGATGTTTTCAGGTAGGTCGTGCCGCCGGTTTCGGTGTAGGTGAAGGTCGCCGCACCCACGGTGAACGATGTGGCTGCGGTAGTAGCCCCGGGGATCGAGATGGTCGTTCCCGACGCAATCGCGGCAGCCGCCAGATTGATGTCAATCTTGTCGTTCGAGCTGTTGGTGATGCTCCATTTGGTAACCGTATTGGTTTGTCCCGGCACAACCGACACAGCCGCAGCATCGGTTTCCAGCGCGGTCACGATGATCTTGCGATCGACGTTGAACGTCGCCGTGTTCGAGGTCACGGTCGGTTGGGTCACACCGCCGACGGTGTAAGTCACCGACGCCGTATTATTGATCGCGGTACCCGCGACGGTGCCTGCTGCAAGCGTTGGCGAACCTGCCATCGCTGCCCAGGCAACGCCGCTGCCCGCAAGCAGCTTAAGTTGATGTTTCATTGTCCTGTCTCACTTTCACACATGATGCGCCACCTCATTTTTTGCCCCGCAGGTGCGCATTGCGGGGATTATTCAGCGAAATGGCCTTATTTGACCGTTCCACGGAAACTCAGTTTACCGTCACCGCCTGCCGGTATCGGCGTATTCAGCGCCCAGCGGATATGGGTGACATCTTCAGGGCGCGCCGCGCGCGTGCCTGCGGCGGTCGTGATCTTGAGCGTGGCGAGATTGCCCCAGCTCTTGCCGCCATCGACTGAAACCAGCGCATTGGCATCGGGTGTCCCTTCAAAGGTCAGGCTGGGCGGGATCGGGTCGGTGATGGAAAAATTTCCCGCCGGCGCGGCACCGCCATTATGGTAACTCAGCACATAAACGATCTTGTCACCCGGAAAGACCTGGCTCGGCGCTTCAAGCACAACCTTGGTCGCGCCATTGTCACTTGGCATCGTCTTTTCGACAAAGGTCATGATATGCGTAGAAACGCCACCGCCGGCTGCAACCGCAGCGAACGGGGCCAGCAATAGAAATATGAGTGCAATCTTTTTCATGGTTTTCTCCGTCAGTTGATTGTTACTTTGAATGTAACGGTGCGCGTCTGCCCGGCCGGCACCGTGCCCAGCGCAACGCTAATTCCAGTTGAGGGTGAGTAGGTGCCCGGGTCGGTATCGGCCGCATCGGTGAGCGCGACGCCCTGCAACGTCATCGATCCGGGCTGATAGCTGGTATTCGGCGGCACAACGTCGGTAACCGTCAATCCGCTGAGTGATCCTGTGCCATTGACAGTGGCCGCCAGCGCGTAAGTGATGACGGCACCGGGAACGGGGGTATTGCCGCCGAAGGGATCAAGGATTGTCGCGCTTTTGACGAATGCAACGGTTGCCTGCTGAATGATATAATCATTGCCCCCCGTGCTGGTGGCTCCCGAGGCACCGACAACCGCGTCCACCCCGCCATTGCCTTTGCCGGCAAAGACCGTGCCCGGCTTGCCCGAGCCAACCACGTCGGCCCCCGTGAGATCCATGATCCCCAGATTGCCGTTAACCGCCGAACCCGGAATCGATGACAGCACAAATACTCTGATCGATGAATCGGGCGCGAGCACCGGATCGTTGCTTCCGGCGATATACACCGTATCCACACCCGGATCATAAACACCGTTATTGTTGGTATCGAGCACGATGGAGGTGGGGCTCGGGTTGAACTGGCCGCCGCCGACATTGCCATTGGGCGTGAGCTTGATCGCTTCCTTGCCATTGCCGGTATTGGTCACCGTGAACGACATGACGGCGTTGGTCGCGCCCGC
>JAGWQR010000273.1 GCA_028869975.1 Alphaproteobacteria bacterium
CGGCGATCTTCTTGCGCAGCACATCAAGGTTATCACCGTAAAAGAGTTTGTTCTGCACGCCGCAATCCCTGCTTTGTTCCTCTGGCGGCATAGCGGCTGATGCGCGCTGCGAACAGCATTATTTTGCGCAGAGAAGCGGCGGACGTGGCCCTTCTGCCCTTGCGCTTTGCGCTATAATCGTCGATTCGGCAGCGATGAAAACGGCAGAGCGGATTGAGACAGTGGCGGTTAATGCGGCAATGGCGGGCTGGCGGCTTGATCGTGCGCTCGCGGCGCTGATCCCCACCCTCTCGCGCGAGCGGATCAAGGCGCTGATTTCTGCAGGCCAGGTGCGGATGGGCGATGCGCTGGTGCGTGACCCCGCAACCAAAGTAAAAGCGGGCGCGGCCTATGCGCTCAGCATCCCCGCCCCCGCCCCCGCACACAATGTGCCACAAGATATTCCGCTGGTCATTGCCTATGAGGATGCGCACCTGCTGGTGGTGGACAAGCCCGCCGGGCTGGTGGTGCATCCTGCAGCGGGCAATCTGGATGGCACGCTGGTCAACGCGCTGCTCCACCATTGCGCAGGGCAGCTTTCGGGGATTGGCGGGGTGGCGCGGCCCGGCATCGTTCACCGGATTGATAAGGATACATCGGGGCTGCTGGTGGTGGCGAAGAGTGATCCGGCGCATGAAGGGCTGGCACGGCAATTTGCCAGGCACAGCATCGAGCGGCGGTATCTGGCGCTGGTTTCAGGCACGCCGCTGATGGCTTCAGGCATAGTGGATGCGGCGCTCGGACGCTCGTCCACCAATCGCAAGAAGATCGCGGTGGTGGCGGACGGGCGCGGCAAGCGCGCCGTGACGCATTGGCGGCGGCTGGAGCGGCTCAACGATGCCGCGTTGGTCGAATGCCAGCTTGAGACCGGGCGCACGCATCAGGTGCGCGTGCATATGGCATCGCTGGGGCACCCGCTGATCGGTGATCCGGTTTATGGCCGCACACGTCCCGCGCACCGTGAAATTCTGCGGGATCTGGGCTTTCACCGGCAGGCGCTGCACGCGGCAGTGCTCGGATTTTTTCATCCAATCACGCATGAATCATTAACATTTTCAAGCGAAATGCCGAATGATATGCAGCGACTGTTCAGCAATTTGGTGCTATAGAGGCTTGAAACACCGTTGCTGATCCCTATCTGTCTGACGGGAGGAGACCCGAGTTTATGGCCAACAAAGCCGTTACGTTGAAGTCAAATCTGCCTGCCATCGCGCCGGCCCTCGCCAGCGGTGAGGACGGGCTGAACCGGTATCTGGCTGAAATCAAGAAATTCCCCATCCTCTCGCCCGAGGAAGAATATATGCTCGCCAAACGCTTTCAGGAGCATGGCGACCCGGAGGCGGCGACGCGGCTCGTCACCTCGCACCTGCGCCTCGTCGCGAAAATCGCGATGGGCTATCGCAATTATGGCCTGCCGGTGGCGGAGCTGATTGCCGAGGGCAATATCGGCCTGATGCAGGGCGTCAAGAAATTCGAGCCGGATAAAGGCTTTCGCCTCTCCACCTATGCGATGTGGTGGATCAAGGCGAGCATCCAGGAATTCATTCTGCGCTCGTGGAGCCTGGTCAAACTCGGCACCACGGCGGCGCAGAAGAAGCTGTTCTTCAACCTGCGCCGGATGAAGAATAATCTTGATGCGTTCGACGACACCGACCTCAAACCTGCCGATGCGCGCAAGATTGCCAAAGACCTTGGCGTCACGGTTGACGAGGTCAACTCGATGAACCGCCGGATGATGAACGGCGGTGATACCTCATTGAACGTCTCCTTGAATGTCGAGGGTGACGGCCAGTGGCAGGATCTGCTCGAAGATAACAACCCGCTGCATGACGAGGTGTTTGCGGCCCAGCAGGAAGCCGGTGTGCGCCACGACATGCTGACGCAAGCGCTCGAACATCTGACCCCGCGCGAGGTTGAAATCCTCACCGCGCGCCGCCTGATCGATGAACCCAAGACGCTGGAAGAACTGAGCCAGACCTTCAACGTCTCACGCGAGCGCATCCGCCAGATTGAAGTGCGCGCGTTCGAGAAACTGCAAAAGGCCATGCTGGGCAGCGCGCGCGACAAGGGGATGCTCGCGCTGACTTGACGCAAGCGCCGCTTGCCGCATACGGGCGCGGCATGAAATTAGCGTTCCCCACAGTGAAGACCCTCTGGCGCTGGTTCATCCGGATCGTGGTTGGCTATTTCGGCTTCAGCTTCATTCTGGTGCTCGCCTATGCGCTGCTGCCGGTGCCGTTCACGCTGACCATGATCCCCGATGCGCTGAACGGCAACGGCATCACCAAAAGCTGGACGCCCTTGAGCCAGATCAGCCCCAATATGGCGCGCGCGGCGATTGCGGGCGAGGATGAGAAATTCTGTTCGCATCATGGTTTTGACTGGGATGCGATGCAGGCGGCCTGGCGCGCTGACGAAAATGGCCACCGGATTCGCGGCGGTTCCACGATCAGCCAGCAGACCGCCAAGAATGTGTTCCTGTGGCAGGGTGGCGGCTTATTCCGCAAAGGGCTGGAGGCGTATTTCACCTTCCTGATCGAGCATATCTGGGGCAAGCGCCGGATCATGGAAGTCTATCTCAACGTTGCTGAAACCGGCATCGGCACCTATGGCGCGCAAGCCGGAGCCGAACGTTATTTCGGCCATTCGGCGGCCAATCTGTCCCCCACAGAAGCCGCGCGCATCGCCGCCGTGCTTCCCCTACCCAAACACCGCGAGGCGATTGACCCGACAGGCTTTGTCCGCCGCCATGGCAACCGGATTGCGGGCCTGATCGGCGTGGTGCGCCGCGACGGGCTCGACCGCTGTTTGTATTAGAGCGCTTAGCGGTTGCCTAGCATCAGCTCCGCGCCGGGGAAAGCCTCCAGCGCCGCCGCAACGATCGGGTGCGCCAGAATCGCATCATGCGCCGCCGCTTCCGCCGCATCTTCCTGCGCCTTCAGGGTCGGCGCGCCGGGGGTATCCGACAGGCTGACCGCCCAGATGGCCCCGGTGGCGGCCTTCAATTCCGCCGCAAGATCGCGCGCGAATTCGGCGGACATCGGTCGCGCCATATGGAGCACAAGCGCGGGCGGGGCAAATTCCACCACGCTGGCATGGTCATGCAGGCTCAGCGCAAGGCTGTGCTTGCCACGCTTTTCGAGCGCCACCAGCAACGCCGCATAATCAGCCGGGAGCGCCAGCAGCGGCGCTTGCGACTCACCCGCAGCAGGCGCAGTATGTGATCCCTGATCAGATACACCCGCGCCCTGCGCGCTTCCCCCAAGTGCCTGCGCCGGATCGGGCAGGCTAGAGGCATAGACCAGCCGCAGCAGCGCCATTTCAAGCGCCAGTTGCGGATCAGGGGCGCGCGCCACCTCGTCATGCCCCTTCAGGAGCATCTGCCACAGCCGGTGGAGCAGCGCGAACGACAATGCCTTCGCCTGCTCGTCAAGCGCGGCCTGATCTTCTGCCGAGCGCCTCGGATCGGGGCGCGAATCCACCTTGGCGCGCGTGATGGCATGGCATTCGGCCAGCAGTCCGCGCAGCACCGCCGCCGGATCAACGCCGAGTTCATACTGGTTGGCAAGCGCCCCGAGCATCGCCTGCGCTTCGCCCGCCAATATCTGCCCCCACAGCGCCCTTATCGCCCCCCGGTCAGACAACCCCAGCATCGCGCGCACCGCCGCCGCTTCCACAACTCCTGCCCCGCCATCCGCATGGGCAATCGCCTGATCGAGGATCGAAAGGCCATCACGCACCGAACCTTCCGCCGCCGCCGCGATGAGCGCCAGCGCTTCCGGTTCCGCCGTCACGCCTTCCTGCGCCGCCACCCAGCCGAAATGCTTTGCCAGCACATCCGCCGGGATGCGGCGCAGATCAAAACGCTGGCAGCGCGACAGCACTGTCACCGGCACCTTGTCGATCTCGGTGGTCGCGAACAGGAATTTCACATGCGCAGGCGGCTCTTCCAGCGTCTTGAGCAGCGCATTGAACGCATTTTTGCTCAGCATATGCACTTCATCGATGATGTAAATCTTGTAGCGCGCGGAAACGGACGCATAGCGCACCGCCTCGATAATCTCGCGCACATCATCAACGCCAGTGTGGCTGGCCGCATCCATCTCGATCACGTCGATATGCCGCCCCTCGGCAATGGCGCGGCACGGCTCGCACACCCCGCACGGATCAATCGTCGGCCCGCCTTGGCCCTCGGGCCCGATGCAGTTCAACGCCTTGGCAATGAGGCGCGCGGTCGAGGTTTTGCCGACACCGCGCACCCCGGTCATCAGGAAAGCGTGCGCAATCCGGTCGCGCTTGATTGCATTGCCGAGCGTCTGCACCATCGCCTCCTGCCCGATCAATTCGGAAAAACGCTGCGGACGGTATTTGCGGGCAAGGACGCGATAGGCCGGGGGGAGTGTAGTCGGTGACTCGGACATGGGGCTAGCGATAGCGCGATGCGCGGCGCTTGTCAGTCATCAAGTTGTCGGGAGGGTAGGAGCCGACGACCCGGCGCGAAATCACTGTGGCTGCTTCGTTCCCGACCTGACCAAGTTCGCAAGTGCGCCGTCCGCCGACTCCCGTGCAGCGCTATGGCTTAAACATCTCGAAGAATCAACGGCCCTGCATATTGCGCACTTCGCCGGGAATGCGCACGCTGAGGCCATCGAGCGCCTCTGTAAGGATAATCTGGCAGGCAAGGCGGCTGGTGCGCCTGGCCCCTGCGGCGAGATCGAGCATATCCTCCTCCTCTTCCGCAGCGCGGGGCAGGCGCGGGAACCAGTCGGCATCCACGATGACATGGCAGGTCGAGCAGGCCATCTGCCCCTCGCACGTGCCTTCCAGCGGCTGATCGGCACATTGCGCAACATGGAGCAGCGTATCGCCCGGCTGCGCTTCGGCCTCGCGCACCGTTTCGCCATCAGCGGCAATGAAGCGCACCCGGATCATCGCCTAAACCCCTTGCGCCTGCGCGGCCGTGTTGAGCAGTGCGGCCCCGCGCTCGATCTCTTCATGCATGGTAAAGCGCCCGAAGCCCAGGCGGATCGAGCCGCGCGCCTGCTCATCCGATAGCCCCAGCGCGCGCAGTACATGGCTGTGCCCGCCTGCACCCGAGGTGCAGGCCGAGCCCGCCGAAAAAGATACCTCGCGCACATCCGCCATCAGCCGTGCGCTATCAAGCCCCGCGCGATGGACATTGAGATTGCCCGCATAGCGCTGCTCGACAGAGCCATTGATATGCCAGCGCGGGCCCAGCGCATCCCGCAGTTTTACTGCGAGCGCCTGCACATGCGCGGCATCCTCCTCCCGCCGCGCGGCCATCACCGCCGCAGCCGCGCCAAAGCCCGCGACCAGCAGGGGCGAAAGCGTGCCGGGGCGCATCCCGCCCTCTTGTGCGCCGCCATGGAGAATGGGCTTCAACGGTGCGCCATCGCGCACCCAGAGCGCGCCAATCCCGATGGGGCCGTGGATTTTATGCGCGCTGATCGCGATATAATCGGCAGATTGGGGCAGCGACACCCGCCCATAGCCCTGCACAGCATCGCACAAAATATAGGCGTCCACCTTGCTTGCCAGTTCGGCGAGCGCATCGACCGGCTGGATGACCCCAATCTCGTTATTGACCAGCATGACCGCGACGAGCGATGTGCCGGGGCGAATGGCGCGGTTGGCGCGGGCGACATCAACAATCCCGTCGGGCAGCAAGGGCAGCATCGCCACCTTATGATCGGTCGCAAGCACGGTCACCGTGTTGAGCACCGCCGAGTGTTCGGTGCGCGCGGTGACAATCTGCTGCTGCTCCGCGCGTGCGCTCTGGATGGCCCAGTTGAGCGCCTCGGTGGCGCCGCTCGTGAAATAGACTTTGCCACCCGGTGGCATCAAGGCGGCCACCTGTTCGCGCGCGAGATCGATTGCGGCCCTGGCGGCGCGCGCCTGCGCATGGGCGGCGTGTGGATTCACCCCGCCATCGAGCCAGGCCAACATTGCCGTTCGCGCTTCCGGGGCAAGCGGGGTTGTCGCCTGATAGTCGAGGTAAATGCTCATCCCTTGATCCTTTTCCAGACATCAATGAACCGGTAAACATCGGCGCGGCTGGTCTCCGGCCCGAAACTCACCCGCACCACCTGCCCGGCCTCGGCATCGCTCCAGCCCATCGCCTTCAGGACATGGCTGGGTTTGATCGTGCCTGAGGAGCAGGCGCTCCCCGCCGACACCGCAATCCCCGCCATATCGAACTGGATGAGCTGCGTGGTTGAAGCCACTCCGGGCATCAGATAGCTGGCGATGGTGGCAATACGGGGCGCGGTGCGCGCCACCACCTTGCCGCCCGCCGCCACAATCGCGCTATCAAGATGTGCACGCAGATCACCCGCCCGCGCCATCCAGCTTCGGTTGTCCTCGCAGGCCGCTGCAAAACCAAGCGCACCGGGCAGATTTTCGGTGCCAGGGCGGTAACCCTGCTCCTGTCCGCCGACTGCGCCGAGCACGCCCAAATCACGCACCAGCAGCGCGCCAATTCCTGGCGGGCCGCCGAGCTTATGTGCCGAAACCGCGATCAGGTCGGCATCCGGGAGCGGCAGCTTGCCTGCGCTCTGCGCGCAATCGGCAAAGAACAGGCCACCCGCCTTGCGCACCACCGGTACAAGGTCATCAAGCGGTTGCAGCACACCGGTTTCGTTATTTGCCGCCTGCACTGCGACGAGTGGCATCTTCGCCCCCAAAGCCGCCAGCCGACCGATCAGCGCATCGGCGTGCATCCGGCCATCCTTGCCAACATCGATGAAATAGGCATCGCCGCGCACCCGATGCACCGCATCATGCTCGGTCGCTGAAACAAACACCGCATCGGCCTGCGTACGGGTCAGCGCCAGCGCAATCGCCTCGCTCGCGCCACTGGTGAAAATCAGATGATGATCCCAGCCCAACGCCGCCTTGATTCGTGTGCGCGCCTCTTCCAGCGCCGCGCGCGCCGCCCGTCCCTCGGCATGGGGAGAGGACGGGTTTGCCCAGCGCGCCATGCCTTCCGCCACGGCCGTCCGCGCTTCGGGCAGGATCGGCGTTGTCGCGGCATGATCGAGGTAAAGGCGGCTGGTCTTCATCATCACATTGCTAAAAATCAATCAACCCCTATATAGGATCAGTCGCAAACGCAAAGGCCCGCCCAGGGTCACCACCAAAATTTACGAGCTGTCATGCCTGAAGTCATTTTTCCCGGCCCCGAGGGGCGTCTTGAAGGTCGTTTCAATCCGGGGCCGCGCCCGCGCGCACCGGTCGCACTGATTATGCATCCGCATCCGCACGCCGGCGGCACGATGAACAACCCGATCGTGCAGGCGCTCTACAAGACGTTCGTGCGGCGGGGCTTTGCCACATTGCGCTTCAATCTGCGCGGCGTCGGCAAATCGGAAGGAAGTTTCGACAGTGGTGTAGGCGAGCTGTCCGATGCCGCATCGGCGCTCGACTGGGTGCAGAGCGTTCACCCGGAAGCGCAGACCACCTGGATTGCCGGGCACAGCTTTGGCGCGCTGATCGGGATGCAGCTCCTCATGCGCCGCCCGGAAATTAAAGGCTTCATCTCGATCTCTCCGCCGGCAAACATGTATGATTTCACCTTCCTCGCGCCCTGCCCCTCCTCAGGCATCATCATCCAGGGCACACATGATGAAGTTGTGTCGGCAAGTGCTGTGCAGAAGCTGGTCGACAAACTGCGCACGCAAAAGCATATCACCATTCATCATGACGAGATTCCGCGCGCCAACCACAATTTCCTCAACGAAATGCCCGACCTGATGGCCTCGGTGGATCGCTATCTCGACATGCGGCTGGCGATGGATAAATGATGCTGTGATCGCACAATAATCATTGATTTTTAATTTCAAGCAACTAAGGGACTTCTCCGTCGCCCCAAGGGGACTTCCAATAACCGTAAGGCGACCTTTGCTATGACGAACCATTTTGGAGGTCCCTTGAATTGTACAGCCATCATAACGCGCTGGGGCTAGCCCGTCGCACACTTGCCGGTCAAAGGCTCTGCACTGCCTGCGGTGCCGACATTGCCAATACGTCGCCGGTTCAGCCGGTCATGCTGCTGCGTCCCCATGTGGCGCGCGCTGCTGCCCGCTACTTCGTCGAGCATTTTCACGGGACGACGCTCTATGCGGTGAAAGCGAACCCGTCGCCTGATCTGCTGCGCGCGCTGTGGCTTGGCGGCATTCGGGCGTTCGATGTTGCCTCGCTCGCTGAAGTGCGGCTGGTGGCGGAAACGCTGCCCGGTGCCCGGCTCGCCTTCATGCACCCGGTCAAGGCGGAAGAAGCGATTGCCGAAGCCTATCAGGCCTATGGCGTGCGCATCTTCTCGCTCGATTCACATGATGAACTGGCCAAGATCATGCGCGCCACTGGAAACGCGCCCGACCTGACGCTGTGCGTGCGCATTGCTGTCTCTTCCGAACATGCCAAATTGAGCCTCGCCACCAAATTCGGTACCTTGCCGGAAGAACTGCCCGGCCTGCTGATGGCCGCGCGGCAGGCGGCGGATGCGCTGGGCCTCTGCTTTCATGTCGGTTCGCAGACCATGGCCCCACAGGCCTACAGCCACGCGCTGGAGCGCGCGCGCGCCGCGATTGTTGCCTCGGGGGTGACGGTGGATGTGGTTGATGTCGGCGGCGGGTTCCCCTCCATCTATCCGGGCATGGAGCCGGAGGCGCTGGGCGGCTACTTCGAGGTTATCCATAAAGGATTTGAGGATTTGCCGATCAGCTATTCTGCCGAGCTGTGGTGCGAGCCGGGCCGCGCGCTTTCCGCCGAATATAGCTCGCTGATCGTGCGGGTGGAAAAGCGGCGGGGCGATGAGCTGTATATCAATGACGGTGCTTATGGCGCGCTGTTCGATGCCGCGCATATCGGCTGGCGCTTCCCGGTCAAGCTGCTACGCGCCTCTGGCGCACGCGTGCAAGCGTTCAGCTTCTACGGCCCGACGTGCGATGATCTTGACCATATGGCCGGGCCGTTCATGCTGCCCGAGGACATTGCTGTCGGCGATTATATCGAAATCGGGATGCTGGGGGCCTATGGCGCGGCGATGCGCACCGGCTTCAACGGCTTTGGCATGGGAGAGACGCATATTGTCAGCGATGCGCCGATGGCGAGCATGTATGCGGACGATGAGGGAGTTTCTGCCCTTCCCCGCCAGCATAAAACCGGCTAATAGATTCGCGCGCCGGTAAAGCCCGTATCCCGGCGTGCTTCCTTGTTCCCCGCTTGCGGGATGTGACGCGGCTCGTATCCCGTGAGTGAACAACAAGGAGGGTCTGATGACCACGCATATTAACGACACCCGCAAGGCCGAGCTACTGAGCAAAACCGTCGAGCATATCGACATCAAGAGCTTCGACGCCCGCCCGATCATCGACGCGATGGGCAAGATGAGCTTCACCAGCCGCGATCTGGCGCGTGCCACCGGCATTTACAACCAGATGCTCGAAGACCCCGACTGCACCATCTTCCTGGTGATTGCGGGCAGCACATCGGCGGGCGGGTGCATGGATTTGTATGCCGAGCTGGTGCGCTCGAACATGGTCGATGGCGTGGTCGCCACAGGGGCAACCATCGTCGATATGGATTTCTTTGAAGGGCTGGGCCACAAACATTATCAGGCACTTGAAGTGCCCGATGACGACACGCTGCGCAGCCTGCTGATCGACCGTATCTACGACACTTACATCGATGAGGAACAGTTGCAGGATTGCGACCACACCATCCTCAAAATCGCCAACAGCCTGGAGCCACGTGCTTATTCATCGCGCGCCTTCATCCGCGAAATGGGGCGGTATCTGAGCGAG
>JAGWQR010000274.1 GCA_028869975.1 Alphaproteobacteria bacterium
GACGCCCTCGGTTGTCAGTGCATGGGGAAAAAGCGCCGCAATGTTCATAACCCCACCGTCTTCAACGCACGATCAAGATCGTCGATCAGATCAGCCGGATCTTCAAGCCCCACACTGATCCGCAGCATATCTTCCGAAACGCCCATGCCCGCGCGCACTTCAGGCGTAATCGAGGAATGGGTGGTCGAGGCGGGGTGCGTCATCAGGCTTTTAGTATCGCCGACATTGTTTGAAATGTCGATAAGCTCCAGCGCATTCAAGAGCGCGTGCGCGGCCTTGCGCCCGCCCGCAATCTCGAAGGAGAAGATGCTGCCTGCCATTTTCATTTGCGACATGGCGAGATTATGCTGCGGATGGCTGGGCAGGCCTGGAAAAAGCGTGCGTGGCACGCGCTTCTCAATGAAGCGGGCGACTTCAAGCGCATTCTCCGCCTGTTTGAGCGCGCGCAGTTCCATCGTCTCCAGCCCTTTCAATACCACCCAGGCGTTGAACGGGGCCAGGGTGGGCCCGGTGTTGCGCTGAAACGGCAGCAGCTTGGTGTTAATGAAATCGGCACTCCCGCACACTGCGCCGGCGAGCACGCGGCCCTGCCCCTCCATCAGCTTGGTGGCGGCATAGGCAACGACATCCGCGCCCAGATCGAGCGGGCGTTGCAGCGCCGAGGTGGCAAAGGCATTGTCGCACACTGTCGTGATGCTGTGCGCTTTGGCAATCGCGCAGACACCACGAATATCAATAATGTCGAGCGTCGGGTTGGCTGGTGTCTCGAAGAAAAAGACTTTGGTGTTGGGCCGGATCGCCGCCGCCCACGCCTCATTTTCGCGACCATCGACCGCTGTTGCTTCAATCCCGAAGCGCGGTAGCAGATTGTCGGTTACCCAGCGGGTCGGGCCAAACGCCGCGCGCGCCACCACCAGATGATCGCCCGCCGAAAGCTGGCACAGCATCGCCGCCGTCATCGCCGCCATGCCCGAGGCTTGCACGCGGCACGCTTCCGCTCCCTCTAACAGCGCGATCCGCTCTTCGAGCATCTGCACGCTGGGGTTTTGCGTGCGCGAATAGGTCATGCCAACCTGCTCGCCGGCAAAGCGCGCGGCGGGCGTCTCAGCATCGTCATAGCTATAGCCCGAGGTGACGTAGATCGCCTCGCTGGTTTCGCCCCAATCCGAGCGCCAGGTGCCGCCGCGCACGGCGCGCGTGGCAGGTCGCCATTCTCTCGTGATGTCGCGATTCTGTCCGGTGGTGCGTTTCATACATCCCCTTTGCCGTGAAGGCAGGGTTCAGGTCAACCTCACGAGCACTTGTTCCCCCATCGCTTCGCACGTCATCGATCCACCCAGATCGGCGGTGCGCGCGCCGCTGGCCAGCGCTGCCGCCACGGCCGCCTCGATCCGGTCGGCGGCCTCGGGCAACTTGAGCGAATAGCGCAGCATCATTGCGGCAGAGAGGATGGTCGCGAGCGGGTTCGCCTTGCCCTGCCCCGCAATATCGGGCGCGGAGCCGTGGATCGGCTCATACAGGCCCTTCTGGTTGGCATCGAGCGAGGCGGAGGGCAGCAGGCCGATGCTCCCGACGCACATGCTCGCCTGATCGGACAGAATATCGCCGAACAGATTGCCGGTGACGATAACATCAAACTGCCCCGGATTGCGCACAAGCTGCATCGCGGCGTTATCGACATACATATGGCTGAGGGCGACATCAGGATATTCCCGCGCGGTTTCAATCACCACATCGCGCCAGAGCTGCGACGTTTCGAGCACATTCGCCTTATCGACCGAGCAGAGCTTGCGGCTGCGCGCCATCGCCGTTTCAAACCCAACCCGCGCGATGCGGCGCACCTCGTCCTCGTTATAGGACATCACGTCATAGCCTTCACGCTTGCCATCTGCCGTCTTTCGCATCCCCTTTTCGCCGAAATAGACATCGCCATTGAGCTCGCGCACGATGACGAGATCAATGGCGCGGGCAACTTCGGGGCGCAGCGCGGAGGCGTTGGCGAGATCGGTGAAGAGCTTTGCGGGGCGAAGGTTTGCGAACAGGTTCAAGTGCTTGCGTAGGCCGAGGATCGCCTGTTCCGGCCGCAGATGCCGCTCCAGCGCGTCACAATCGGGATCGCCAACCGCGCCAAACAGGATCGCATCGGCACGGCGTGCGAGATCAAGTGTCGCCTCGGGCAGTGGCACCCCAAGCGCCTTATACGCCGCGCCACCGACCGGCGCTTCCTCGAAATGCAGGTCAGGCAACGCCAGCGCCGCCAGCACAGAGCGGGCCTGGGCAATAACTTCGGGGCCAATCCCGTCCCCGGGGAGCAGAGCGATCAACATGGACACGCTGTGGCTTACGTAACCGCGCGCGTCAACCTGCTGCCTTCGTCAACCGCGCGATCAGCCGCGCGCGCACGGGGCGGATGGTGGCGCGCCAGTCGATTAGAATATGCCGGTCAAGCTGGCTTCCGCTCTCATGCAGAGCCGCGAGCACACTATCCCATGCGCCTGATGCAGAGCCCATATCTGACTGAACCAGCCCATAGCCAAGCTCCGCCAACAAGAGCTGTTCGTAACGCAGCAACGGCACCACCCAAGCGCGCGCCGCCGGTGCCGCGACAATGGCTCCGAGCACGCCACCAAGTGCATCATAGAGACGGGGATAGGGGTGACCCTCGGGCAGGGCAATGGCCGTCAGCGTCGTTATCCAGTCGATACCGAGCGCCGCGAGCGGCTCACCCAGCCATGGACCGACACTTCCCACCAACTCGCACGAAAGCGAGGCAAGCTGGCTCCCCCCGCGCGCGCGCAAATCCGCCACGACCCGATTACCGGGGATGAGAACGGGGCGATTCTCGCGCCCGCGTGCGCCCTGCACATAGCCCGCGAGAAGGCCAGAGTCCGGAGTGAGCAGCCGCACCACACCACCGTTTTCACCATGCGCTTTAAGTGCGCAGATAATCGCGTCGGTCCGGATTTGACTCATGGCGAGAACCTACAGGTTAACGCCAATCCGCCCCGAAATGCCACTTATAACTTCTGGAAGATCACGATAATTGGTGCAGCCAGGGCGTTGGCGATGAGGGGGATTAGGTTCTTGAATACGCGGCGCGCATTCGAATCGCCAACCACGACGACATCATTCGCATAGACCTCCGGATCGCTGTATTTACCTTCCTGAATGGCCTTCATATTGTATAAAGCGCCGTAATCCTGACCTTTGACAGTACGGAAGATGACAACATCCTCAAGCTTGGCAAATTCTGTTGTGCCTTGCGCTGTCGCCACCGCGCGCAGCAGCGTCATTTTGCCCACCACAGGATAGAGGCCCGGTTTGGTTACCTGGCCCTCCACCGTAACGACCTGGCTCACCGTTTCCTTGAGGTTGACGGTTACCTGCGGATTGCGGACATAATTTGCACGCAGGCGCTCGGTGAGCAGGGTTTCTAACTCCGCCGGCGTTCTGCCCGCAGCCTCAACCACGCCCGCAAGCGGGAAAGATATACGCCCGCTTGCATCAGTCTGCACTTCAACCTTATTTAATTCATCAATACCAAAGACGCTAATCTGAAGCTTATCGAACGGCCCGATATAATAGGGAGATTCCGAGGTTGTTGAATCCGCGCGCGATGGTATCGGCAGTGTATTTCCCTCAACAACCTTGAGCGTGGGATCTCCACCCAAAGTCGTCTTGTTATGGGCACAACTCACCAATGCTATTGCCGTTAGCAGGATCACGCCCGATCGCACTAAAACCTTGAATGTCATCATGGCGGCGCCCTAGCGCGTCGCTCGCATCAACACCACCCCCTTTTTGAAATCATGTGCGAATTGGCCTGTGTCAACACATGCCGCTCATCATTGATTGCGCTTGAGCAATTGCAAAATATGCAATTCCCATTGAAATAATATGTATTGAAATATTGTGCATTGCACCATAGATAGACGTTGCTGGAGACAGCATAAGTTTGATTGATTAGAAAGGAGTCACGCAATGACTCGTTATGAAAATGTCATATTTGCGGCACTGGTCGTGGCATCTCAAGCCATGCTGGTGGGCCTCGCCTTTATGTAAAGCTGCTGGCCTGCGTAAGCGTTGTTGCGTTGCGCAATAACCATGCCACAAGTCTGAATATGAGTTCCGCCCCGCAAGGGGCGCGCATTGTACTACGGGTACGCATTGACCTCTAACAGAGGCTGGGCTAGCGCAGCGAAGGTTCCACTTTCTCTGCTAGAGCTGAAATG
The DNA here is from genome assembly GCA_028869975.1 of Alphaproteobacteria bacterium. GTDB lineage: Bacteria > Pseudomonadota > Alphaproteobacteria > Sphingomonadales > Sphingomonadaceae > JAGWQR01. The sequence continues at coordinate 4,233 of JAGWQR010000274.1, forward strand.
ATTGCTTCCGTTCCCCATCCCCACCCCACGCCCGCTGACGCACGCGCGCGACTGATTGCCAATCCCGGCTTTGGCACGGTGTTTACCGATCATATGATCGATATACGCTATACCGAAGGAAAAGGCTGGCATGATGAGCGGCTTGTCGCGCGTGCGCCACTCACGCTCGATCCTGCTGCGGCGGTGCTGCACTATGCGCAGGAGATTTTCGAGGGGATGAAAGCCTATCGCCTTGCCGATGGCGGGTTCGGGCTGTTTCGCCCGGATGCGAATGCCGCGCGCTTCAACCAGTCTGCCCAGCGTATGGCGATGCCAGCACTGCCTGAAGACCTGTTTGTCGAGGCGGTCGAAACGCTGGTGCGCGCCGATGCCGCCTGGTTTCCACCGATGGATGGCGGGGTGCTTTATCTGCGCCCGTTCATGTTTGCCTCGGAAGCGTTTCTGGGTGTGCGCCCGGCGCGAGAATATCGATTCATGGTGATCGCCTCGGCGGTCGGCGCCTATTTCAAGGCAGGCGGCGGTGCGCTGAGCCTGTGGGTGTCGGAACATTATACACGCGCGGCGCGCGGTGGCACCGGGGCGGCCAAATGCGGCGGCAATTATGCCGGCTCGCTGATTGCGCAAGCCGAGGCGATTGAAAAGGGCCATGACCAGGTCGTGTTTCTTGATGCGGTTGAAAATCGCTGGATCGAAGAACTGGGCGGCATGAATATCTTCTTTGTGTTTGCCGATGGCAGCCTGCAAACGCCGCCGCTCGGCGGCACAATCCTGCCCGGCATCACCCGCGACGCACTGATGACCTTGGCGCATGATGCGGGCATGACCGTGCGCGAGGCGCCCTATGCGCTCGACCAGTGGCGCGCCGATGCGCACTCGGGTAAGCTCGTCGAATGTTTTGCCTGCGGGACTGCGGCAGTGGTGACGCCGATCGGCAAGGTGGCGGCAGAAAGTGGAGATTTCACGATCGGCGCTGGCGCGCTCGGCCAGTTGACCCAAAAACTGCGCCAGCAGCTTGTGGGCATTCAGCATGGGGTTGCGCCCGATCCGCACAACTGGCTGCATCGCATTCGCTAAGCACGCGGTTGCGTGCGGCGCGACATAGGGCTATGCGCGCCAGCACACATAGCGTCTGATATGGTTATTGGGGTGTCGCCAAGCGGTAAGGCAGCGGCTTTTGATGCCGCCATGCGGAGGTTCGAATCCTCCCACCCCAGCCATAGTTACAGCCGCGAGTAAGGCTTTTTCCCTCCAATTTCAGTGCCAGAAACCTGGCGGGCAAAACCAACTGGATTTGAAAAATATGTATTCGCGTCCTTATCGTACAAGCGGCGCTATAAAACCACGCAGCGCATCGCTCAAGGCATGATCGCCGTCAATTTCGCCCGTGCCGATATGCAAGGCTATCGAATAATGATTATGTCCTGCTGCAACAAATTTTGTGGTCGGCAAGATCGGGTGCCGAGTGCGATCAGCGACCATCGCATCAAACTCGGTCTGGAAACGCGGTGGATCATACTCTGCACGTGCAATAAACAAAGGCAGCTGCGTATGCTCTATCGCAGCACAGGGCATGCGTGATGTATAGTCAGCCTGAGCACCATAATAAGGCGTATCACGCTCATCAAGTGGTGTATAGCCATACAGGCCCGAGAGCAGGATTATGCCATTTACACCTTCCAGTTTCTTGCTTGTTTGCGCATGCATCAGCCATGTCCCGAGGTGCACCGCCCCCGCTGATGTCCCCATCAGGATGATCCGCGCGGGATCACCGCCATAATGTGCAATGTTCGCGCGAAGCCAGCCCACAGCCGCCGCGACATCCTCTCCACCCGAAGGCCAGGCAGCATCAGGAACGAGCCGATAGTTCATCACAGCCCCGATCATGCCATTGCGTGCAGCCCAGCGCCCGATATGTGCGTTTGGCCACTGGGTTGCGCCACCCTTGTCGCCCTGCACGAAGCCTCCGCCATGCACGAAGAGAAGAACTGGCATGGGCTGAGCGTTATCTGGCGCGTAAAGATCAAGCTGCTGTCGTGGGAGCGGCCCATAGGCGATGTCAGATGCAACAGGTGACATCAGCGACATGAGTGCCGATTGCTCAGAGTGGAACAGTGCACGGATATTTGTAATCACTTCGGGGGTCAACGTCGTGCCCAGGCTGGCGATGCAGGCAGCACGGTTCATGCGAGAAGAACCTGTTCCCAGGCGCGCACAAAACGGAAGCGCTCCTCTGCCAAACGCAGTCCGGCAACATCCTTGTCTGACATGCCCCATTGATCGATCCGTCCTTCGGGCCATGTCCAGTCCTCGGGCGAACCGGTTTTGTAGTCGGAGGGCACAATCTCAACGGCCGTTGAAAACTCCACCACCGGTCCGAACGGGGCAATGAAATAGGCGAACGCGTTATCGCCAGGTCCATGCCGCCCCGGCCCCCAGGCGGGCGCAAGGCCATGATCGCGCAACCGTCCTATGCCACGCATCACCGCGTCAAGGTCATTCATTTCAAATGCGATATGATTGAGTGAGCTAATCCCGGCCCGCGCAAATGCCGTACTGTGGTGGCTGGCATTGCAGCGGACAAACACCATGCCCTTGGTGCGGTCGGAAACCTTGAAGCCAAGTGCGGTCTCGGCAAGCGTTCCACTCCCCTCGGCATCCACCGCATTGAACACGATATGTGTGAGTTTGACTGGAAGATCGCGTCCTTCAATGGGCGCTACTTCGCTCGTATCGGAGAGGAATCGGAAAATTTCTCCCTCTGACAGTTGCACGATCAGGCCATCCCCACCGCCGGGATCATCTGATATGACTGGTCGTGCGGGGAGCTCATGCTCTGAAACAGAACGTGCGATTTCCCGTAGTCGTTCGCGTGAACACACAAATGTCACCGAACGAACGCTTTCGCCCTCGGCCTTGTGTAGCGCGAGCAGATAGGGGAAAGTGCCGCTCCCGCGCAGATAATGCGTGTCGCTGCGCACCTCTGCTGCCGCCAAGCCCCAAATGTCAGTCATGAAACGCGCTGCTGTTGCCGGATCAGGCAGAGCCAACTCAATGCTACGCAGCCTCATACGCCAGCCCCATGCAGGCCTGCCGTCAGGATACCTGCACGCGCGCACTCCTCATCGGCATCGCCGGTATCGCCGCTGATCCCGACAGCACCAATCAGCGCCCCGTATTCATCGCGTACCAGCACACCGCCCGGAGAAAAGGCGATCTGCCCGCCTACTACGCCACTCAGGCTCTGGTAAAAGAGCGGGTTAGCTTTGGCGCGTTCAGCAATCGCGCGGGTGTCAGCCCCCATGCCGAGCGCACCCATCGCCTTGGCGCGCGCTATATCAAGCCGATATAGCGTGGCGCCGTCCTCACGTGCCATAGCGACCACCTGCCCCCCTGCATCGAGCACGACGAGCCCGAGCGGGTTGAGTGTATCGGCGCGCGCACGCCCGAATGCGGCGGTGATTATTGACATGGCCTGATCGAGTTTCATGCGATTGTCTCCAGTATGGGGTTATGATTTAGGACTGCGGCGCGTGCGCTGATGAGATCATCTGGTGTGCCGGTGCCAAACACATAATGATCGGGGCGGATCAGCACTGCCGGGACACGCAGTTCGTCAAGCCAGCGCGCAACGGCACCGCCATCA
>JAGWQR010000275.1 GCA_028869975.1 Alphaproteobacteria bacterium
GCGCGTACCTGCAGCAGCCGCATCGTATCGTCGTTCATGTCGCCCATATTCATCCACCGGATCATGCCCCAGCGGATGATGACCATGACAATCGCCGTGCCCAGCCAGACCAGCGCCGTGAGCGCAACCCAGCGGCGATCAAAAGGATTGGCAAGCGACAGGGAGGATTTTTCGCGCGTGTCGCGCATCGATGGGTTCCTTTGTTAACAACAGCGCTTTAGGGGGGGATGGCATGACAGGCAATCTCGATCATCTGCTCGCGCGTTTTGTGCCTGATGCTGACCATCGCATATTGTTCTGGCAAGTGGCGCGTTTTGGCATTGCGGGTGTGGGGCTGACCGCATTGGTGGCGGTGCTCTATACAGCGCAAGTCTATCTGCTGAGGGTTCAGCCCAATTTGGCGACAACCATTGCCATCATCATCGCCACCTTTCCGGGCTATTTTCTGCACAGCCATTTCAGCTTTGCCGGCCATGGTGCGCGCGATGCGCACACCGCACATATCCGCACGCTGCGCTTTGCCGTTACCAGCCTTGTCGGCTTTGCCAGCAACAATCTCGGCACCTGGACACTGGTCAGTTTGCTGCACGAACCGAAATGGACCCCGAACCTCTTCTTTCTGTTCGTGACGCCGGTGGTGACGTTCGCGCTCAACCGCAAATGGGTGTTCGCCTGATGATAGGGGATCGATAATGGAACGGATCATTTATGATCGTATGGCCGATCATGATTCGGCGCACTGGTGGTATGTGGCGCGGCGTGACATATTGGCCGATGTCATCCGCCGCAAAATAGCGCCTGCGCCGGGTGCGCGCCTGCTAGAAATTGGCTGCGGCACTGGCCACAACCTACCGATGCTGCAAGCCTTTGGCACGGTGGACGCCTTAGAGATCGATGATGCGGCGGCAGCGATTGCGGCGCATCGCCTCGGCAAGTCTGTTTCGCAGGCACCGCTGCCAGCACTTGAGGGTATCTCCGACGGTGCCTATGATCTGATCGCGCTGCTTGATGTGCTTGAGCATATCGAAGATGACCACGCTGCGCTCAAAAGCATTGCCAAGCGGCTCAAACCCGGCGGGCGCATCCTGCTCACCGTGCCGCAATATATGTGGATGTGGAGCGGGCATGATGTCGCCAACCATCATTTCCGCCGCTACACCAAGCGCACGCTGCGTGCCGTGATCGGCGCGGCGGGGCTGAAGATAGATCTGCTCAGCCACTTTAATTCGCTGCTGTTCCCGCTGGCCGCCGCAGACCGGTTCGTGGCGCGTGTCACCGGACGCGAAGGGAGCGACGATGCGCTGCCCGCCACACCGCTCAACGCCGCGTTCCGTGCTATTTTCGGGATTGAGCGCCATCTGGTTGGGCGGGTGCCGATGCCGCCGGGGGTGTCATTGATCGCGGTGCTGCACGCCTGACGCCAGCTCATCGCCGCGATGACCCAGCCGGGTGCCGGAACGCGCAGTGCCGAGCACTTCGGAGACAATATAGAGCGGACGACCCTTCGCCTCCATATACAGCCGCCCCAGATATTCACCGATCATCCCCAGCACGAACATCTGCGCCGCGCCTATGCCGACAATGACAAACATCATCGATGTCCAGCCCGCCACTGTGTTGCCAGCCAGCCAGCCTGCCACAATATAAACCAGGAGCAACAGCGATATGCCGGTCAGCGCGAGCCCGGCATGGCTGGCAAAGCGCAACGGTGTGGTCGAAAAGCCGGTGATCGCATCGAGCGCGAGCCGCAGCATCCGGGTGAACGGATAGTGGGTTTCCCCAGCATATCGCGCGTCGCGGTCATAAGCGAACGGGATTTGCTTGTAGCCGATCCAGGCCACCATGCCGCGAATGAAGCGCGCCTGCTCGGGCAGGCTGAGGAACGTGTCGAGCGCGCGCCGCGACATCAGCCGGAAATCACCCGTATCAAGCGGGATCGAGGTATCGGTCAGTGCGGCAAGCAGCCGGTAAAAAAGCGCCGCCGTTGCTTTCTTGGCGGCACTCTCCCCGGCGCGTGCGCGGCGCACCGCATAGACGACATCCGCTTCTTCGGCGTGCATGGCCGCCAGCATCTCCGGCAGCAGCTCGGGCGAATCCTGCAAATCGGCATCAAGGATCAGAATATGCGCGCCCCGGCACAGATCAAGCCCGGCGGTCAATGCCAACTGGTGGCCATGATTGCGTGACAGGTTGATCGCCACAAGCTGCGGATCGGAGGCGGCAATCCGCTGCATTGCGGCCCATGTGGTGTCCTTTGAGCCATCATTGATCAGCACCAGCTCATAATCGCTGCCCGCTTGCGCCTGCGCCACCGCTGACACGCGCCGGTGCAGCTCATCGATACAGTCGGCTTCGTTGTAGCAGGGGATGACAATCGAAAGCGCGGTCATTGTTTTTCAGCCAGTTGTTGTTCGAGCGGACGGTGGTCATCCACATGATAGAGCATATAAGGCCCATCCTGCCATATGAGGTGCATCCCTGAAAGCAGGCGCGGATCGAACTTAACCGGATCCATCAGCCAGACATAATCGAAGCTGTCGCGTGGAAAATTACGCATCGACCAACTAAAATGTGGCTCGATCCGCAGCGGGCAACCATCGGGCAGCCCCATCTGCGCCGGATCATGCGCGAAGGCACGGAGCATCCACGGCCCGCCCTGCGCAACCGGATAAACACTGCGTAGCAGTTGCGCGCCTTCCATATCCCATTGGTCATCCGAAAATGCCTCGCGCCGCACCATCGCCATGGCGGGGATATGCTCCAGATGGCTCGTGCTCCAGGGTGTCGCGCAGGTACGCCCAACAATGCTAAGCAGGCGTGAACCATAAGGCACATGTTCGAGTGCAACCATCGCCCGGTTGGCCCGGCTGGCATATTGGGCGAAGCTAAGCGTAGTTCCTGCTGTACGGATGCCGAAATAGGCCAACCCGAGCAAGCCGAGGATTCGCCGCGTGGGCTTGCCCGTCCCCTCCGGAATACGAATGCCAACCAGCGCGATGATGAAGATAAACGGCGTCAGGCGCATATCCGCATAAGCCGAGCCAAACACGACATAGGGGATAAGTATATACATGATGAGCAGGATGATCGCACTCGCCGCCAGATTGCGCGAATAGCTCAGGAATTTTTCGAGAACGCCCACAGCCAGCACCAGCACGGCCATTATCAACCAGGCAATATCGAACCAGAACCAGTGGTCACGCAATGTTTCTGTAAACCAGGCGAGCTTGGTCTGCCAGATGAACCAACCCGCCGTCTGCCCTGCAACAGCACCCGAGCGCCACATCAGCATGAGCAAAATCGGCGGAGCAAGTGGTATGCCGTTGAGTGCGGCATGGAACAGTGCGGGCAGCCACGCACCGCGCTTGTCATGCTGGTGAACAATTTCGGCCGAAGCCGCGAGCAGGCACAACGCGGCCCAGCCATAAATATGACAAATCCAGAGCCCAGGCGCGATGAACAGAAACAGGAGTGCGCGCAGCCTGTATCGCCCCAGCCGCTCCAGCCTTAACCAGAGTGCAAACGCATTGAGCGCAAGCGCCATAGATAATGTATAATTGACGAAGCCGAACATGAACGGGTGCGCATAGGCAAAGGGCAGCGCGAACAGCGCGGTTGGCGTCACCTTGCCATGCACCTCGCGCGCTATCCAGAGCGTGCCGAAACCGGTGAGCACCGGAATCGACATGATGATGAGCTTGGTGCCCAGCTCCAACCCGAAAATTTTCGCAACCGGAATGATAAGCAGATCAATGCCGAGATTGCCGATCAACTGCCATTGAAAATGGTAAAAATGCGTGAGCGGCGTGTTCAGCCCCTGATCCAGCTCCACACGATAGCGGCCCATATGGCCGGGCAGATCAACCAGCGGCGGTACCGTGGGGTAGAGCAATGGCACCGACAGCAGAAGCAGCAGTAATGCGTGCGCCCATTTCTGCTCCCACCAATAGTCTTGTGCTATGTCGCTCAATGCCCCGTCCTGCCCATCAATTTGGTCAATGCCCGACCCGATACAGCGCGGAGCCCCCACGCGTCCATAGTTTTTGCATGTGGGTGGGGACAGTATAGGCACTGTCGGCATTGATGATCCACACATAGTCGAAAGAACCCAGCGGAATCCTTGGAATTTGTTCATTCAGCAATGGATAGCTGTGCGTCGAGCAGTGCACTGCGTTAAAGAATTGCGATGGATCAGACGTGAAGGGCGCACTTGCCGGATAATGCACCTGAACCATGTGCGCGGATGTTGTCCATTGATCGTTGATGAAAGCATGACGGCGTGACACTACAAACCCGCCAAGATGCGTCTCACGCGTAGCCCACAAGCTTGCATCGCACGGCATTTGAACAAATTCCGCCACCCGGCTGCCCTGCGCGATAAGATCGAGCGCAGACAGCTCCGCGCTCCACTGCCGGTTGACCAGCGCATAGCTTGTTGTCTGCTCCCATGTTCGCAGCAGCACGAAGCCAAAACTTGCGACGGCAAGTATTTTGCGCATTGTAGGTGCAAGATCCGGTGTGTCTTCAACACTCAGCAGCAGGAAGCTCAGTGTAACCGGAATAAAGCGCGTATCGACATTCGCGCCACTCATTGCGCCGAAGGGCAGAATAATCACAGCGAAAGCGCACGCCGCTGCAATGCTCAGTGCAAGTGGATTAAAGCGCAGCCCCGGTATCCGCCGCGCGATCAACAGGAGCGCCAGCACCAGCGCCATACAGAGTACGTCAAACATCTGCCAGTGATCGAGCAGCGCGAGCAGCACAAACAGCAGCTTGACCGGCATATTGAACCAGCCGAATGGCGGCGCATTGCCATGCCCCACGAGTATGAAATAAAGCATGACAAATACTGGCAGCGCCAGCGGCAGGCAGGCGATGAGCGCCTTGATGAGCGCTGCTCCCCATCCGGCCCCAGCTTGGCGCGCCTGCACCACACTGGCGGAAAAGATCATCATCCCCAGCAGCAGCCAGCCCTGCATGTGCACCAGCCAGAGCAGTAGGTCCAATGGCACCAATGCCAGTTGCTGCGGCCAGCGCACGCCATCGCGCGATGTCCGCAGCCATACCGCAAACAGCAGCAGCGCGAGTGCCTGCGCCAGACAATAATTGACGAAGCCATATTGAAACACGAATGAATAAGCGAAAGGGAGCGCAAACAAGGTAACCGGCGGCACCCGGCCGTAAAGGCTCCGCGCCACCGCCATTATCCCTGCCACCGTCAATACCGGGATCAGCAGTATGATGAGCTTGACCGCCGGTTCGAGCCCGATGAGCGGCCCGAGCGCCCAGACCAGCCCTTCCACCCCAAGATTGCCGATCAACCGCCAGTGGAAACTATAGTAGCGCGCCAGTGCCGGATCATGCCCGTTCGCCAGCATCAGCGTATATTGCCCGAGATGTCCCGGCAGATCGACGAGCGGCGGCACCGGGGGCCACAGCAGGGGGAGCGCCGCAAGCAGCAGCAGCAGCGCCATCCCCATGCGCGTATCCCACCAGTGGTTTGCCCCATCTGTCATCATTGCACGTCGTAAAGATGCGCGGCTGATCCCGCCATGGGAATCGGCACCAGCCAGCCGGGCGCGCGCCCATCGTGGAGCATCGCCGCCAGCGAGCGCGGCCATTGCGGCTCATCCTTGATTTCGGCAAAAGTTTCAGGGCAGGCGAGCACATAGCGAACGCCCAGTGTTCTGGCCTGTGCGTGCGCGGCATCGGGGGAGGCAAGGAAGAAATGATACATCGCGAGATTGCCGTCATTGTTGCGATGGTATGGCGCGGCAAATACGCGAAGCGGCGTGGCAGCGATCAGGTAAGAACCGACATCCATCGGTGCCATGATGCGACCGGCGTGCTGCTTCGCCAGTGCATCAAGGGTTGCCGGAGCGATACAGCCCGCGCCCATCGAGGAAAAGCTTGGCGATTGTGCGGCGGTCACCACCTCCTGTCGCGCCATCGCGCCATCCAGATCATCGCCAATCAAATGGTGCAACACCCCCGCCGAAGCGAGCCAGGCCCCCGCCAGTGCCAGCGCGCCTTTGCGCCGCGCCGCGCCCACCATCTGCGCGAGCACGGGTGCCGCCAGCCCCGCGCCTATATAGGCCCCGCGCAACTGGAACAGCGCCACGGCAAGGCTCATCAGCATTGGCGCGGCGAACAGCAGACAGGCGTTTCGCTGCTCTGGCCGCGACCGCGCAAACCACAGCGCCGCGCCACATCCTGCCACCAGCAAGGTGCAGTAACTGATGATCAGCGCCGGGTGCGGCTGGTGGAGCAACCCTTGCGCTTCCCCAACCTGGTGCAGCCACACGCGCTGAAGGAAGGGATCGACATGGCCATAGGGGCCGGTCGTGCAATCTTGCGGATGGCGCAGCACCGCGCCCAATGTGTCGCACATATGGATCGACTGTGCTATCGAAAACAGCGGCAGTGCGACAATCACTCCCCCCGCCAGCGCGCCGAGAAATACGCGGTTTCGACCCGGCCCGAGGATGAGCGCGGCACCAATGAGCGCCACAATCTGCGGCGCCGTCTCCAGCCCGACCGCGAGGCTGAGCGCGCAGGCGAGGCCAGCGAATATCCGCGCGCGCGTACCCTCGATCACCAGCCCCGCCACCGCCGCCAGCAGCAGCACAATCTGGAGGCCATGATGATCGATCCGGCCTGGCGCAAACATCCCCACTGCCGGTAAAGCAAGCGCGGCGATAATCATGGCCGTTTTGGTGCTCGCACCGGCGCGCCCTGATCCTTCCAATGCCAGCGCCGCCCGTCCCGAAAGCAGGATGAACGTCGCATAGAGCAGCCCCGGCCAGAGCAACACCGCTGCCAGCTCCGCACTGTGCGTTCCCACCAGCGGACGCAGCGCCATAATCATCCCGCCGGGCACCAGATCGTCCACCCGGCTCCAGTGCATCGGCAGACCGGGTGCGAATCCCAATCGATGCTGGCTCAGATCAAACCAGCTTTGCCCGCCCAGCCAATCGCGGATTTGCTGGAGCCGCATCACGTCATCGGTATCGGGCAGGATGAGATCACGCAGAAATGCCCAGTGCTGGAACGCCTGCGCCGCCGAAATCAGCAGCGCGAGACCAAGGGCGAGCAGCACATCCGACCGGCGCAAGCCCTCTTGCGCCGCCGCGCTCGCCATCAGTGCCCGCGCCGCCCCAGCAAACGCAACCGCAGCGCATTGAGTTTGATAAAGCCTTGCGCGTCCCGCTGGTCATAGGCACCAGCGTCATCTTCGAAGGTGACAATTTTCTCGGAATAGAGCGAGTGCGGCGATTTGCGTCCGACCACATGCACGCTGCCCTTGTAGAGTTTCAAGCGTACTGTGCCGGCGACATTCGCCTGTGAATGGTCGATCGCGGCTTGCAGCATCTCGCGCTCAGGGCTGAACCAGAAGCCGTTGTAGATGAGTTCGGCATAGTCGGGCATCAGCTTGTCTTTGAGGTGCGCCGCACCGCGATCCAGCGTGATCTGCTCGATCCCGCGATGCGCGAGATGCAGGATCGTCCCGCCCGGCGTTTCGTACATACCGCGCGATTTCATGCCGACAAACCGGTTCTCGACCAGATCTAGCCGGCCAATGCCATGGCGCTTGCCAAGCTCGTTCAGCCGCGCGAGAAGGCTGGCGGGAGACAGCCCCTCCCCGTTCACAGAGACCGCATCACCGCGCTCGAAATCGACCGTGATATATTCGGGCGTGTCCGGCGCATCTTCGGGGTTATCCGTGCGCGAGTAAACATAGTCGGGCACCTCCTCCCACGGATCTTCAAGCACCTTGCCCTCGGACGAGGTGTGGAGCAGGTTGGCGTCGGTCGAGAATGGGGCCTCGCCGCGCTTGTCCTTCGTCACCGGAATCTGGTGCGCCTCGGCGAATTCGATCAGCTTGGACCGCGACGTCAAATCCCATTCGCGCCAGGGTGCAATCACTTTGATGTCCGGGTTGAGCGCATAATAACCGAGCTCGAAACGCACCTGATCGTTGCCCTTGCCGGTTGCCCCATGCGCCACTGCGTCGGCCCCCACTTCCCGCGCAATCTCGATCTGACGCTTGGCAATGAGTGGCCGTGCAATGCTCGTGCCGAGCAGATACAGCCCCTCATACAACGCATTGGCGCGCATCATCGGGAACACATAATCGCGCACGAACTCCTCGCGCAGATCGTCGATGAAGATATGCTCTTCCCTGACGCCCGCCAGCCGCGCCTTGGCACGCGCGGGTTCGAGTTCCTCCCCCTGCCCCAGATCGGCGGTGAAGGTGACGACCTCGCATTGATACTCGGTCTGCAACCATTTCAAAATGACGCTGGTGTCGAGTCCGCCCGAATAGGCGAGGACGACGCGTTTAATATCGGCCGTGCTGTTCATGTCCGGTCCCTAGCTTCACCTCTGGCGCTCGGCAAGCTCTTCTGCGATATAGGCCTTTCGGCTATCCGAAGGATTGCCGCCGCAAATGGCGTAAACGGAGCATGCAATCGATGACTTTGCCTCTCGCCCAGTTGGGAGACACACAGTTAATGGCTGCCGTACAGCAAGGCACCCAGGCCGCCTTTGCTACACTTGTGGCGCGGCATCATTCGCGATGCTTTACCCTCGCATGGCGTGTTCTCAATGACCCTGCGGAAGCCGAAGACGCGGTTCAGGATGCCTTTCTCAAACTCTGGAATAACAAGATCAGCTATGATCCGGCGCGTGGCAATTTCTCGGGCTGGCTGACCAGGATCGTGACCAACAGTGCGCTTGACCGGCGGAGGCTGGTCAAGGATGTTTCCGCACTTGAGAACGCTGGTTGGGTCGCCGATGATGCGCCACGCGCGGATCGGCTGGCCGAAAGCGCAGACCTTCATCGTACCATGGCCGCTATGCCTGCGCGCCAGCGTGCCGCAATCACCCTTTTCTACATCGAGGGTCTGTCGATGGCCGAAGTCGCCGAAGTCATGGGAAGCAATCCAAAGGCGGTTGAGTCGATGCTCTCGCGCGGGCGTACTGCGCTCAAAGCGCTTCTGACAGAAACAGAAGACAGAAATGAGGTGATGCGATGAGAGAGGATATGGACAACAAGATCAGCGCAATGCTTCATGACTGGCAACCGCCGCAACGCTATGGAGATGCCGCGCAGCGTCTGTTGCTTGCGGCTGCAGACAATCAACAGATCAACGTAAGGGAAGCGAAGCAATATTTTTCACATCGCGGCACGTTGGCGCCATTCTCGGTACTGATGATGATTATCGGCGCTGTATCATTCAGTCACTCATCTGTGGTTCCCTTCAACCATTCAACGTCGCATATCCGCTATGAAACCCGCACGCAGACTGAAGCCGATATACAACTGCAGCAGGAAGCGCTCAATGTGTTCTCGATCAACGAGCCCGACATCACGACCTTAGACGATTGAACATGCGCGTTTTGTTTCTTGCCATCTTTTTGTTGGGTACCGCACAAACTGGTAATCCGGCACTGCCCTCCTCACACACACACAGAATGCGTGACATTATTCCAAAATTGTCTCCGGCTGGGCAAACCGTGTTCAAGAGCTTATGGTTACCTTATGAAATGGCACGGGCTGCCGCGCGCAAAGATGCTTCGCGCGCAGCTGAACTTAATGTTTTCGCGACGATGGATGCCGCCAATTTCGACGCGCGCGCACTGCGCCGCGCCTATGCACATCAGCGTGATGTGTATGCCCGGGGCCAGAAAGAGCGGCAGGATCATCTGGTCGATATTCTCCAGCGCCTCCCGGCTTCGGATCGTCACATCATCGTCAATGAATTGCGCATGGCCGGCGGCGAATAATCCGCCATAATTCAAGCTTTTAGCTGAACATGCGTCCTTCCGCTGCCAGCTTCTCAAGCAGCGCGGCGGGCTTGAAGAAGTCGCCATGCATTGCCTGCAATTCCTTGAGTTTGGCCACGATCTTTGCCAGCCCCACACGTTCGCCCCAGAACATCGGCCCGCCGGTGTAGGGCGGCCAGCCATAGCCGAGGATACACGCCATATCGATGTCCGACGCGCGGATCGCGACGCCCTCCTCA
>JAGWQR010000276.1 GCA_028869975.1 Alphaproteobacteria bacterium
ATCCGCTATGATGGCCGCTGGCGCGCGCGAACACCAACGCCCGAAGAAGCAACGCGCCCTTCGGTCATCCGTCTGAAAGCCCCGCAGAACGGCACCATGTCGATCTCTGATCAGGTGCAGGGTGCGGTGACGGTGAATTGTGCCGAACTCGATGACTTTGTGCTGCTGCGCTCGGACGGCACCCCCACTTATATGCTTGCGGTTGTGGTGGATGATTATGACATGGGCATCACCCACATCATCCGGGGCGACGATCATCTCAATAACGCCTTCCGCCAGCTTGCCCTCATCAAGGCCATGGGCTGGCCCGAGCCGGTCTATGCGCATGTGCCGCTGATTCATGGCGCAGACGGCGCCAAACTCTCCAAGCGCCATGGTGCGCTCGGCGTCGATGCCTATCGTGACGCGCTGGGTTTTCTGCCGGAAGCGGTCAATAATTATCTGCTGCGGCTCGGCTGGGGGCATGGTAATGATGAGATCATCAGCCGCGCGCAGGCGATCGACTGGTTCGACATTGCCCAGGTCGGGCGGGCGCCCTCGCGTTTCGATTTCAAAAAGCTCGAAAATCTTAATGGCCATTATCTGCGCGAGGCAGATGATGTGCGGCTTGTCGCGCTGGTGCGGCCCCGTCTCGAAGCGCATTTTGGACGCAAATTCGTTGACACCGATCTCCGCCTGCTCAGTGTGGCCATGCCCCATCTCAAGGCGCGGGCAAAATCGCTGATCGAACTCGCTGATGCCGCATATTTCCTGTTTGCAGAACGCTCCTTAACCTATGATAATGCTGCGCGTGCACTCCTTAATCCAGATTCATTAAAACTGCTTGACAAGCTGAATATCGCCCTTACCGCCATTACGGAATGGACTGTAGCCTCACTTGATGTTGCAGTGCGTCAGGTCGCGGAAGACGCTGGTTTGGGCCTAGGCAAGATCGCACAGCCGCTGCGCGCAGCGTTGACAGGGCGCACGGTCTCGCCAGGCATATTCGAGGTTCTAGAGTTGCTCGGGCGCAGTGAAACGCTCGCACGAATCGAAGATGCAATCAGGCTGGCGCAGTCCGGCGAGCAGAAGAAAGGTTAAGTCATGAGCGAGGATAGTGCCAAGATCGAAATTGACGGGATCAGCCATGATTATCCGCTGCGCAAAGGCAGCGTGGGTCCGGCGGTCATCGACATCCGCAAACTTTATGCCCAGACGGGGCTGTTCACATTTGATCCGGGCTTCACATCAACAGCAAGCTGTGATTCGGATCTGACCTATATTGATGGTGATGCAGGAATTTTGCTTCACCGTGGCTATCCGATCGATCAACTGGCCGAGCAGTCGAGCTTCATGGAAGTCAGCTATCTTCTGCTCAACGGCGAATTGCCAGGAGCGGCTGCACTGGACGAATTCAGCACCACAATC
>JAGWQR010000277.1 GCA_028869975.1 Alphaproteobacteria bacterium
ACCTTTTGCTCGCCGAGGTCCTCGAAGGTGTAGTCGAGCCTATCGCGGACTTGATCCCGCACGACACGGCTGACGCAGATCCCACCGGGGTCAGCAAGGGCTTCGAGCCTCGCGCTGTCAAATTTTTGTGACTTTGTGGCTTCGTGCGAGATCAAAGCTCGCCATCCATCAGCTTCGGGAAAAAGCCCTCATGCGCGGCGCGCAGGGTCGCGAGGGGGATTGCGTGCGCTCCAATATGAAGGGCATCCCCGCCGGTCTGGCCCAGCACAACGGCGCGCAGCCCGGCAGTTTCTGCATCCGACAGCAAAGACTGAGCATCTACGGTGGTCACCAGATAGCGCCCCTGATCCTCGCCAAACAGGAATTTCAACTCTTCTCCGGGGTGATCAAGCCGTAGCGACTCCGGCCAATACAGACCCATATCGCCTGCCAGCGCCATTTCTGCCAGCGCCACGGCAACCCCGCCGTCTGACACGTCATGCACGGCGGTCACGCTGCCCTGTGCAGCCTGATTGCGGATGAATTTGCCGGTGCGGCGTTCATCGGTAAGGTGCACGGGCGGTGCACTCCCATCCTTGCGGCCCATTACCTCACGTAACCAGAGCGATTGACCGAGATGGCCCTTGTCCTGTCCGCCGATCAGGATGATCGCCTCCCCTGAAGCCTTGAATTCGCATGTCGCCGCCTTACGCCAGTCCTTGAGCAGCCCGACGCCTCCGATTGCGGGGGTGGGGAGGATGGCGGAGCCGCCGCCGGTTGCCTTGCTCTCATTGTAGAGCGAAACATTCCCGCTCACCACAGGGAAATCGAGCGCGCGGCAGGCATCGGCCATACCTTCGATACAGCCGACAAATTGCGCCATGATCTCGGGCCGCTGCGGGTTGCCAAAATTGAGACAGTTGGTGATCGCGAGCGGCGTCGCGCCGACCGCGCACAAATTGCGATATGCCTCGGCCACCGCCTGCTTGCCGCCTTCATAGGGGTCGGCATAGCAATAGCGCGGCGTGCAATCGGTGGTGATCGCGAGTGCTTTTTCGGTGCCATGCACGCGCACCACCGCCGCATCGCCGCCCGGCGGCGCGACCGTATCGGCGCCAACCATATGGTCATACTGTTCCCAGATCCAGCGGCGCGAGGCGAGATCGGGCGAGGCCATGAGTTTAAGCAAATCGGCGGCGATGTCGGTTGATTCGGGGATGGTGGCGGGGTCGAGCGGCCTCACCAACGCCCACGCCTTATACGCGTCGCGGCTCAGAGCGGGGCGGTCATATTTGGGTGCATCATCGCCAAGCGGGCCGAGCGGAATGTCCGCGACCGTCTCGCCATGCCATTTCAGCACGAGATGTTCGGTATCGGTGATATGGCCGATCACGGCGAAATCCAACTCCCATTTGAGGAAGATCGCCTCGGCTTCCGACTCGCGCCCCGGCTTCAAGACCATGAGCATCCGCTCCTGGCTCTCCGAAAGCATCATTTCATAGGGCGTCATCCCTCTTTCCCGCTGCGGCACCGAGTTCATGTTGAGTTCGATGCCGACGCCGCCTTTTGAAGCCATCTCGACTGAGGAGGACGTCAGCCCTGCTGCGCCCATATCCTGTATAGCGACGATCGCGTCCGACGCCATCAGTTCAAGGCAGGCTTCGATCAGCAATTTCTCGGTGAACGGGTCGCCGACCTGCACGGTGGGGCGTTTGGCGTCGGCATCTTCCGCGAAATCGGCGCTTGCCATCGTCGCGCCATGAATGCCGTCGCGTCCGGTCTTGCTGCCGACATACACGACCGGGTTGCCGATGCCCGCCGCCGCGCAATAGAAAATCCTGTCTGTGTCCGCCACGCCCACCGTCATCGCATTGACCAGAATATTGCCGTCATAGGCGGGGTCGAAATTGGTTTCACCGCCCACCGTCGGCACGCCCACGCAATTCCCATAGCCGCCAATGCCGCGCACCACTCCGCTGATAAGGTGCTTCATCTTCGGGTGATCGGGGCTGCCAAATCTGAGCGCGTTCATGTTCGCAACGGGCCTAGCGCCCATCGTGAACACGTCGCGCAGTATGCCGCCGACGCCGGTTGCGGCGCCCTGATAGGGCTCGATATAGCTCGGGTGATTGTGCGACTCCATCTTGAAGATCGCCGCCTGGCCATCGCCAATGTCGATCACGCCGGCATTTTCACCGGGGCCGCAAATCACATGGGGGGCTTGGGTGGGCAGTTTGGCGAGGTGGATTCGCGAAGATTTATATGAGCAATGCTCGGACCACATCACCGAGAAAATTCCAAGTTCGGTAAGGTTGGGTTCGCGGCCCAGCGCGCGAAGGACACGGGCATATTCCTCTTCGGAAAGACCGTGGTCGGCGATGATTTCAGGGGTGATAGCGGATGTGGAAGCGGCGGGGTTTGTCATCCCCGCCGCTATACCCGAATAGTTTCAGATTTCCAGCGCCTCTTTGATCGGCGACGTCTGGTTCTGCTTATTTTACGATGTCGGTCTGGAACGAGTCGATATTCGCAAATCCGAACTTCTTGATTTTCGACGCTTTGATGATGGAGAGGATATAATCCACATAATCATAGCGCGCATCGCCCACCGGCGCGAAACGCAATTCCGGCTCCAGTGTGCCGTCATTGTTCATGACGTGCTTTGAAGCTTCCAGATCATCCGCGAGCTGGGCCTCGTTGATCGGCGCACCGTTCCACAGCAACTGATTGGTGTTGGTAATGATCAAGTCATTATGGTTTGGCTTGATTGGTGGGGGCGGCTTGTTCGTGCGCGGCGGCAGATCGATCTTCACTGCGTGGGTCTGGATGGGAATGGTGATAATGAACATGATAAGCAACACCAGCATCACGTCGATCAACGGCGTGGTGTTCATCTCCATCATCGGTTCATCTTCACCGTGGCTGCCAACACTCATGGACATGGTCTTAAATCTCCTTGACGCTTGCGCGTTGTCTTAACCACCATGCGGCGGGTTGGAAATGAAGGCGACGCGCAGAAAGCCACCATATTGCATCGCGTAGACGGTACCGCCAATGCACTTGTAGGGTGTACTCGCATCGCCGCGAATATGGGCCTCGGGCAGGTTGTCATCGCTCGGGACTTCTCCACGTGCCTTAATCGAATCAAAATCCGCTTTCCAGCGCGTTGCTGCCCGAATGGCCAGATCCTGGAAATCAACACGCGACAGACCCCAGTAGACGCCGCAGGTGCCATCGGCTTCCTGCCGCACCGAGAGCGAAACATTCTCCGGCTTTGTCTGCGTTGGCCGGTAGGAAACCTCTGGCAGGGTCAACTTCAGTTTCTGAATCGCGGCGGGAATGGTAATCAGAAAGATGATGAGCATCACGAGCATGACATCGACGAGCGGGGTCGTGTTGATGTCTGACATCGGTGCGTCTTCTCCGCCCTCTTTGCCTACATTCATTGCCATGAGTTATTATCCTGTATTGCTTAATCGCGCCCGCATTCACACGGGCCAACCAACCCGGCGGCGCGAGACCGCCGGGATATAACATTACTTCTTGACGGGAGCCGCTGGAGCAGCCGGACGGGGTGCAGCCACTGCACGAGCCGCCGGACGGATCGCGCCGCCCGAACCCATGAAGCCATAAATGCTGTTGGAGAACGAGCCAAGGTCCTCGGCAATCGACTTGTTGCGGCGTTGCAGCCAGTTGTAGGCGAGCACCGCCGGCACCGCAACGAGCAGACCGAAGGCCGTCATGTAAAGAGCTTCACCAACCGGGCCGGCGACCGTTTCCATTGAAGCTTGCCCCGCCATCGAAATTTTGAGCAGTGCGTTCAGAATGCCCACAACGGTACCGAACAGCCCGATGAACGGCGCGGTTGATCCGACAGTCGCCAGGAATGCCAGCCCGGCGTTCAGATCGGAATTGATCGACGCCTGCGAACGGGCAAGCGCATTCTGCGTCCATTCGTGCGAATCGACCGAATCGGTCAGCTTGGTGTGCTGATCCTGCGCAAGCAGACCGTCATCAACAATCTGGCGATAGGCAGTGTCCTTGCCCAATTTGCCGGCGGCCTCACTCAGCGAAGCGGACGACCAGAATGCATTGCCGATCGTCTTGCCCTGATTGATGACCTTGTTCTGCTCGATGAACTTCGTGGCGAGAATGAACAGCGTGTAGAAGAGCATGAACACGAGAATGGCAGCGACAATCCAGGTCAGAATTCCGCCCTGTTGCAGCATCGGGATAATACCAAGCTGAGGGGCCTTGCCCGCTGCCGCTGCAAGATTTTCGGCCCCATTGGCGGCCACATTGGACGCCGCAGCCGCTGCATTGCTGGCCGCGTCTGCCGCATTACCAGCCGCATCGCCCACATTTGAAGCCACATTCGCGGCGGCATCGCCGGCAGCATTGGCCACATTCGCCGCAGCATCCTGCAACATCAAGATCAGAGTGTTGAACATTTCAGACTTTTCCTTTCATTCATTTCATAAAATAGCTGCATGATAACAGCAAAGAGATAGTGGCATCACTCATCCGTAGGAAGCACCCAGCGGACATTCACCGAATAAGAAGAGGACACCGCTTTTCCGTCCTGCGTGGCGGGCGAGAATTTCCAGCGACGCCGCGCAACGGCACAGGCCTTGTCATTCAGTGCCGATGGCGCACCCGTCGCGGTGCATTCACTCACCCGGCCATCCGGGCCAATCGTAACCGATACGTGTGATGTACCCGATTCATTGTTGCGTATCGACGATTCCGGATAATCATCCGAATCCATCGCCAGACTGACCCGGGCCACAGGGCGCAGGATAGGTGGCGGCGGCGGCGGTGCCGGCGGGGGAGCGGGCGGTGCCGGGGGTGGCGGAGCCGGTGGCGGCGGCGCAGGTGCCGGCGGAGGTGGCGGTGGTGCCGGCGTATTGATCACAGGCACCGGCGTGTTGATCGGCGGCGGCGTGATCTGCAACTCCACCTTCGGTGGCGGCGGCAGTTGTTTCGGCGGCGGCGGCGGTTTTGGCGCATCCTTGTTGATCTTCACGGCAACTGTCGTGACATCTTTTTTCTTCAGAATCTGGTAACTGAAGACTGCGGCAAGACCGGCGAGCAGCCCACCCACAAGGATTGCAACAATAACTGCCGTGTTTCGCTTCAGCGCGCGATTGTCTCTATCTGCATAGGCCATTCGAGAATGACACTCCCTCTCAACTCAAACACGAATTTCTTTCAGGACGGGTGAGGCATGTGCAGCACCCGACCAAACCCACGCCCTGTGCAGCCAAGCTGTCCAGAGCCTTAACCGTTGGTAAAGGGGGAATGCAGGCTGTGCAATCGTATTTATTGCTTTTTGTTGCTTTACAGCCAGAATATATGAAGGCTCAAACACATGGAGAGTGTATTGCCATGCTAATACGTCAACACCGGATTTATAAGGTTATTGCAGGCGTTGCTTTATTGTGCGGCGCAATATCAACTGCGGGTGTGTCGGAGCCCTGGCATTATGCCGATTATGCCGATCTTGTGCTTCCTGCACCAATCGTAGCAAAAATCAGGGTGAGCGAAGTGATCGCTGTGCCATCTGGGCCCGATCATATTCAAAATAGTAAATTTGTGCGTCGCTACATTGAGGGCCAGATTGAAACCCTCATCAAGGGGCCGCGAGATGTGTCGCCTCTCATTAAAATGACGGTTGAGTTGCCGCTTGACGCGCGTGGCAAAACCGAAAAAATCAAAAAGACCGAACAGATAATATTTGCGCAAAGCGTGGCAGGGACGCCCAATGTTCTCCAGTTGATCGCGCCCGATGCCATGATCGACTGGAATGCAGCGCGCGAATCACGGGTGCATGGCATCATTGCCGAATCACTCGGTTCCCATTCTCCCCCCAGAATTGAGGGGGTCGAATCGGCGTTCAGCGCGCCAGGTAACCTGCCTGGCGAACGCGATACGCAAATTTTCCTGGCCACTGATTCGCGCCCGGTTTCGCTCAGCATCACACGCAAACCTGATGAAGATCCGCAGTGGTCGGTGGCATTGGGAGAGCTGGCGGATGTTGGCGTGCCGCCGCCAGCGCACGATACTTTACTCTGGTATGAGCTGGCGTGCAATTTGCCCGAGACGATTCCCGATGCAAAACTGGCAGACCTTGATGCGTTGAGTGCCGGTGCGGTGCGCGCCGATTATGCGCTTGTGCGCAAGGGATTGGGGATGTGTGCGCGTGCGCGACCCTAATCGCGCGTGAGATGAATAAAATCCCGTTCAAAAGCGCGCAGGTGTGCGCCGCCATCGACAAAGATAATCTGCCCCGTGGTATGTTCCGCGCCGGCCAGATATGCGACGGCATCGGCAATAGCCACAGGCTTAGGGAGCGCGCCAAGCGGCATTAGCGTGGCAAGATGCGCCCAGTGATCGGGTGCATAGTCCGGCGTCGGCAAGGTAAGTCCGGGTGCAACCGCGTTGACACGAACATGCGGGGCGAGCGCGCGTGCCAGCGTCTGCGTTGCCGCTGCCAGCGCCTGCTTGGATAAAGTATAGCTGAGCTGGTCGCCATGCGGCTGGGCAATGCGCTGGTCGAGGATGTTGATGACGCACGCACGCGCACCGGCGGGAAGCGCACGGGCGAGCTGGGTCGCCAGCAGTACCGGCGCATTGAGATTGACGGCCTGATGCTCGGCCAGCTTCTCCGCTCCGATTGACACAGCATCATCGGTTTCGAACAGCGCGGCATTGTTGATGAGCAGCGTTGGCAGGACACCGAAATGCACTGCAACGGCGGGGAGAAGTGCGGCACGGGATGCCTCATCGCCCAGATCGGCGATGAAGCCGTGCCAGCGCACGCTATGCTCCATCAACGCCTGCGTCAGGTCTGGATCAGGATCACCGCCATGCGCGTTATGGAGCGCCAGCGCCCAACCCTCGCGCGCCAGCCGCGCCGCAATCGCTGCACCGATCCTGCGCATCCCGCCGGTGACGAGGGCCAGCTTCAATTTCTCACCCGCACGCGCCGGATGCCGATTGCCTCACCCTCTTCTGAAATTGCGAGCTTGACGATATCCACCGCCACGCGCGTCACCCGTGTGTCCGCCGCAAACAGGGTATCGGCAATATGGTCGGCCACCGCTTCGATCAGCACAAAGTGCACGCCTTCGGGTAGCGCGGCCATCGCGCGCCGGATCACCATATAGTTCATCGAATGGCTAAGAGGCGTTTCGGGTGCGAAATGTTCGCCGGTGGCCAGATCAACCAGAACTGAAAGTCGCAGCGGCTGCGGCAGATGTGTTTCTTCGGAATAGATGCCCGTGAGTACCGGCACTTCGAGATCGCGCACTTCAAGCTGCAATAGATTGGTCGAATTGTCCCCGAGCATTATGATTCGTTCTTTCAATTTTGTGGCGCTCCGTTAAACGGCGCTGCGCATTTCGTCCATATATCGATAAGGGATTCCGCTTGATTTGTATCCAGTCGCTTGGTGCCATTATGCCCGAGGCCATTGAAGCGCTGCTCGATGCAGCGTTCGGCGTGGATCGCCATGCGCGTACCGCTTACCGGATTCGTGCCGGGATGCATTGGCTGTCGCATCTGAGCTTTGCCGCGATGGATGATGCGGGCAGCCTGCTTGGCATTCTGCAATGCTGGCCGGTGGCGCTGCGCTGTGGGGAAGAGCGCACACACCCCCTTACGCTGGTGGGGCCGGTGGCGGTTGCGCCCGCGCAGCAGAGGGGCGGGATCGGGCGGAGGATGATGGACGCGTTGATGGCGCAGGTCGATGCCGGTGCGCCGGACACGGCGACGCTGGTGATGATCGGCGATCCTGAATATTATGGGCGTTTCTATGGCTTCAGCGCGGACACAACCGGCGGCTGGGATGTGCCCGGCCCGGTCGAGCGCCACCGCCTGCTCGCCAAATACGCGCCCTGCGTGATGCTGCCCGAACGGGGCACGCTCGGCCCGTTGCAACTTGGGCGCTGATCGCGGATAGGGGGCCATGCCTCGCAAGCCGCCCCTGAACATTGCCGCGCTCTCGCTGCCCGAGATTGCCAAGGCGCTGGCCGAGCAGCGCATGCCCCCGGTAGAGCACTGGCACCCAACCCATTGCGGCACTTCAGAGATGCGGATCGCGCGCGACGGCACCTGGTTTCATCAAGGCTCGCCCATTGGCCGCATGGCGATGGTGCAGCTTTTCTCTACCATCTTGCGGCGCGAGGCAGACGGAGGTTATGTGCTGGTCACCCCCGCCGAAAAGCTCGATATTGAAGTGGAGGATGCGCCGTTTGTTGCGGTTGAAATGAAGAGCGAGGGGGCAGGGGAGGCGCGCCGCCTCGCGTTCCGGCTCAACACCGATGATGTGGTGGTGGCGGATGTCGCGCACCCGATCCGTATGGCGCATCATGGCGACGAACCGCGCCCTTATCTGCATGTGCGCGGGTCTATCGGCAACGGATTGGAGGCGCTGATCGCCCGCAGCGTCTATTATGAGCTGGTCGATCTGGCGCTCGACGCGGGTGGCGACCCGCCAGCCTTGTGGAGCGAGGGTGCGTGTTTTGTGATGGCGCCTGCATGAGCCTCTCGACTTATCTTGCCCGCGCGACATGGTTGAATGATGCTGCGCCACCTGCGCCGCTGTTTGGTGATCTGATTCCCTTGCCGGATGCGCTGGCACCCGCCGCCGTGCTGATCGCGGTGACCGACAGCCCCGAACCCGGCGTCATCCTCACCCGGCGGCCTGATCATATGCGCGCCCATGCCGGACAGATTGCGTTTCCGGGCGGCAAGGTCGATGCGGGGGACGCCTCGCTTACTGCCGCCGCGCTGCGCGAGGCTCAGGAGGAAATAGCGCTCGATCCGGCGCAGGTGCGAGTCATCGGCACCACCGATGCCTATCGCACCGGCTCGGGTTTTTGCATCACGCCGGTGCTCGGGATCATCCCGCCAGACCTCGATCTTCACCCGCACGCGGGCGAGGTGGCCGATATTTTCCAGGTGCCACTCGCCTTTCTGCTTGATCCCGGCAATCATCAGCGCCTGTCCGGCGAATGGCAGGGGCATCAGCGCACATATTATGCGATAGAATGGCAGAACCGAATCATCTGGGGCGCGACGGCGGGAATGCTCGTTAATCTGGCGGCGCGGCTGGCATGACCACGACGCTTCTCTCCGATGCACCCTGGCGCCACCGCACAGGGCTCGACGCACTGGTGCGCGCGCTTGACGGCGATACGGGCACCACACGCTTTGTCGGCGGTGCGGTGCGCGATACATTGCTCGGGCTGGAGGTGCAGGATGTCGATCTCGCTACCCGTCTGACACCCGACGATGTGCTGGTGCGACTGGCGGCGGCTGGCATCAAGGCCGTGCCAACCGGCCTCGCGCATGGCACGATCACCGCTGTGCTTGAGCACAAACCCTATGAAATCACAACACTGCGCCGCGACGTGGCAACAGACGGGCGGCGTGCGACGGTGGCCTATACGGGCGATTGGGCCGAGGATGCGGCGCGGCGCGATTTCACGATCAACGCGTTGTCGGCAGACCCGCTAAGCGGTGAAATCTTCGATTATTTCGGCGGGCTTGAGGACCTGAACGCGGGCCGGGTGCGCTTCATCGGTGATCCACGCACGCGCATCGCTGAGGATCATCTGCGGATTTTACGTTTCTTCCGCTTTCAGGCGCGGTTTGGGCGTAGTGATCCCGATAGCGTGGCGATCGAGGCTTGCGCCGCACGTGCCAATGATCTGATGACGCTTTCGCGCGAGCGCATCGCCGACGAGCTGCTCAAACTGCTCGGCCTGCCTGATCCTGCGCCCTCGGTTGCGCTAATGACCGCACAGGGCATTTTCTCACCCGTGCTGCCGGAGATTGTGACGGCGGAAGCGCTGGCGGCGCTGATTGCGCAGGAGCAGGTCACACAGACACCGCCCGCATCATTGCGCCGCCTTGCTGCGCTACTCCCCGCCGATCCTGCACGCGCGGAAAATATCGCCAACCGGCTCAAACTCTCGAAAGCGCAGCGCAAGCATCTCATCGCGCTCGCCGCGCGTGCAGCGGCGGATTGCGATGCGCCGCGCGCGCTCGCCTATTATGAGGGGCTTGAAGTGGCGCGGGACCGGTTGCTGCTCGGTGGGTTTCTGCTCGATACGCTTGAAGGTTGGACACCGCCCAAATTCCCGCTCAGCGGCCGCGTGCTGATCGCACATGGCCTCATGCCGGGGCCGCAAGTTGCCACCACACTCAAATTGATCGAAACGGCCTGGGTGAAGGCCGGGTTCCCTGATGGCCCCGGCCTTGAAGCCCTGATCGACCCGGCGTTCTAAAGTTTCTCGACCAGTTCCGGCACGGCCTTGAACAGATCGGCAACCAGGCCAAGGTCGGCGACCTGGAAGATCGGCGCGTCCTCATCCTTGTTGATCGCGATGATCGTCTTGCTGTCCTTCATGCCCGCCAGATGCTGGATCGCGCCAGAGATACCGACCGCGACATAGACTTCGGGCGCGACAATCTTGCCGGTCTGGCCGACCTGATAGTCGTTGGGCACATAGCCTGCATCGACTGCCGCACGGGACGCGCCCACAGCCGCACCAAGCTTGTCGGCGAGCGGGAAGATGGTCGCCTTGAATGTGTCACCATCCTTGAGCGCGCGCCCGCCCGAGACAATCACCTTGGCGCTGGTCAGTTCGGGGCGTTCGAGCTTGGCGATTTCCGCACCAACAAAGCTGGACAACCCGCTGTCACCCTTGCCCGACACCGCTTCGACAGCCGCCGAACCGCCCTCCGCCGCCGCCTTGGCAAAAGCGGTGCCGCGCACCGTGATCACCTTCTTGACATCTTTCGATTGCACGGTCGCTATTGCGTTGCCGGCATAAATCGGCCGGGTGAAGGTGTCTGCGCTTTCCACTGAAAGAATGTCAGAAATCTGCATCACATCGAGCAGGGCCGCCACGCGCGGGGCAATATTTTTGCCGTTGGATGTTGCGGGTGCAACAAACGCATCATGGTTTGCCATCAGTTCGACCACCAACGGCGCGACATTCTCTGGCAGTGCATTGGCATAGGCGGCATCATTGGCGAGGATCACCCTGGCAACGCCATCGATCTTCGCCGCCGCATCGGCGACGCCCGAACAGCCATTGCCGGCCACCAGCGCATGGACTTCGCCAAGCTGCGCGGCTGCCGTCACCGCCGCGAGTGTCGCATCTTTCAGCGCCGCATTGTCATGTTCAACCCAGACCAGCACGCTCATGCGACGACTCCCATTTCTTTGAGTTTTGCAGCCAGCGCATCCACGTCCGCCAGCTTGATACCGGCCTGACGCTTGGGCGGCTCTTCTACCTTCACTGTGGCGAGGCGCGGGGCCACATCGACGCCATAATCGCCCGGTTCCTTGATCGCGAGCGGCTTGGACTTGGCCTTCATGATATTGGGCAGGCTGGCATAGCGCGGCTCGTTCAGGCGCAGATCGGTGGTGATGATCGCCGGGGTTTTGAGCGACACCGTTTCCAGCCCGCCATCCACTTCGCGCGTGACCTTCACCGCATCGCCCTCAACCACGACGGCGGACGCGAAAGTCCCTTGCGGGCGGCCAGTCAGCGCCGCGAGCATCTGCCCGGTCTGGTTGCTGTCATCATCGATCGCCTGCTTGCCAAGGATAACCAGGCCAGGCGCTTCTTCGTCCATGATTTTGGCGAGCAGCTTGGCGACACCCAAAGGCTCGACATCTTCAGCCTTGATGAGGATTGCGCGGTCAGCACCCATCGCGAGCGCCGTGCGCAGCGTCTCCTGCGCTTTCTCGGGGCCGACCGACACCGCGATGATCTCGGTCGCCGCGCCCTTTTCCTTCAGGCGGATCGCTTCTTCCACCGCAATCTCGTCAAACGGATTCATGCTCATCTTGACGTTCGCAAGATCTACACCTGAACCATCCGCTTTCACGCGCGGCTTCACATTATAGTCAATCACCCGCTTGACGGGCACAAGAATCTTCATTGTTCCACTCCAATATCCATATTGGTGTACGTAAATACCTGTTTTGTGCGCAGCCTACGCCGCCTTCCTCACTTCCGCGACTATCTTTTTGGCTGCATCGCCCAGATCATTCGCGGCAACAATCGGCAAGCCCGAGCCCGCCAATATGTCCTTGCCCTGCTGGACATTGGTGCCTTCAAGCCGCACGACGAGCGGCACCGCAAGGTTTACTTCCTTGGCAGCGGCGATAATCCCCTCGGCGATAATATCGCACTTCATGATCCCGCCAAAGATGTTGACGAGAATGCCCTTCACCGCCGGGTCTTTCAGAATGATCTTGAATGCTGCCGTCACCTTCTCTTTGCTGGCGCCGCCGCCGACATCGAGGAAATTGGCGGGAAACTCTCCATTGAGCTTGATGATATCCATCGTCGCCATCGCGAGGCCCGCACCATTGACCATGCAGCCGATATTGCCATCAAGCTTGATATAGGCAAGGTCATGCTTGCCGGCTTCGAGTTCGGCGGGGTCTTCCTCGGTTTCGTCACGCAGTGCTTCAAGGTCCTTGTGGCGGAACATCGCGTTCGAATCGAACCCGACTTTGGCATCAAGCACGACGAGCTTGTCATCGGCAGTGACGGCGAGCGGGTTGATCTCGATCTGCGCCGCATCGGTGCCAAGGAAGGCATCATAGAGTTTGGCGGTCACTTTCGCGGCCTGCTTGGCGAGATCACCGGAAAGATTGAGCGCCTTCGCCACGGCGCGGCCATGATGCGGCATCAGACCTGTGGCGGGATCGACGGTGATGGTGTGGATTTTTTCGGGCGTATCATGTGCGACGGTCTCAATGTCCATGCCGCCCTCGGTTGAAGCGACAATGGCGACGCGCCCGCTGCCGCGATCCACCAGTAGTGCAAGGTAAAACTCCTTTGCAATGTCCACGCCGTCGGTGATGTAAAGCCGGTTGACCTGTTTGCCTGCTGGCCCGGTTTGTACCGTCACCAGCGTATTGCCCAGCATGTCGGTGGCGGCGCTGCGCACCTCGTCGAGTGACTTGGCGAGCCTTACGCCGCCTTTTGCATCAGGACCCAATTCCTTGAACTTGCCCTTGCCACGCCCGCCTGCATGAATTTGCGCCTTGACGACATAGACCGGGCCAGGAAGCTGCCTTGCAGCCTCAACCGCCGCCTCAATGCTCATTGCGGCATGGCCTGCGGGCACGGGGGCGCCGAATCGCGCCAGAATGTCTTTCGCCTGATATTCGTGGATGTTCATGGGGAGTGCTACCTCTTGCTGCTTTTGTGCGGCGCACTAGAGCATAGAAATTTCAAAGAAGAAAGCCTGATATTTTTGCGCCGATCAGGGTCAATGGCTGTCGAACGCACACGAAATGCCGGCATGGACGGTCACGCTGAGGATATGCTCATCGCGCAGCGCGCGCACCTTGTAGGTGATTTCGGCGGGAGTCATATCCCGCAGCGGCCTGTCCTTGAGCGAAGCGAACGAGGCGAGCCGCTCCAGCTCGACCAACGAAAGCTGGTGCACCATTTTATCGGCCATGCAGGCCGACATCGCGCGCGACAGCCCCGCATTGTAGAGCCCGGTGCGCAAGCGTTGCTCGGGCGTGGCGCAGGCTGAAAGCGCGAACGGCAGCAGCAGCACGGTGATGGGAAGGGAATGTTTCCGAAGCATGATGTCCTCTTATGTCGGGCTGGCCCTATCAAAGCGGGTGCGTCGGCGCTAGAAGAAATCGATGCTGCCGGATTTGCCGCTCTTCGCGCTTTGCAGATGGGGCGCGCTGTTCGCGCTGCTCTTGCTTGTGGGCATTGCAACATTCTTGACGCTTTACGGGTTGCAGGATGATGTTGCCCCGTCTGATGTGGTCATCATTCTCGGGACCAGGGTAGTGGACAATGGCGCGCCATCCCCCGGCCTTGCGGCGCGGCTGGATCGGGGGGCCGCGCTTTACAAGCAGGGATTTGCAAAGCACATTATCGTAAGCGGCGGGCGCGAACCCAATGGTTTTGTCGAAGCGGCGGTGATGCGCGCCTATCTGGTGGCGCATGGCGTGCCCGCTCCAGCGATTTTCACCGAAGGCCGGTCAAAAAACACCTGGGAAAATGCGCAGTTCAGCCTGGCGATCATGCGCGCGCACCACTGGCAGAGCGCGATTATCACCAGCGAGTTTTTCCACATTCACCGTGCGCGCTGGTTTTTTGGCGAACAGGGCCTGTCGATCATGCACAATGCTGGCGCACTAAGCTGGGACTGCCGCCTGCCCGCGCACCTGTTTCGCGAGACGATGGCCAATATCTATTATGCACTGATAGGACGCTGATCCGCACAGCGCCCGCCTTATCATGTGCTCAGGCGGTCTTCTTGACGCCTTTTGTCGCCATCAATGTAGCCAGCTCACCGCTTTCCACCATCTCCATCATGATGTCCGAGCCGCCGACAAATTCGCCCTTCACATAAAGCTGCGGGATGGTGGGCCATTGCGAGAAATCCTTGATGCCGGTGCGCACTTCAGGGTCTTGCAGCACGTCAACACTGCCATATTCGACGCCAAGATGCTCAAGAATGGCTATGGCGCGCGATGAAAAGCCGCACTGCGGGAACAGCGGCGATCCTTTCATGAACAGCAGCACATCATGGCTGTTGACCATCTGTTCGATGCGGGCGTGAGTGTCGGTAACGGTGGTCATGTCAAAGCTCCTCGGGTGTTTTTGTCGTTAATTGCAGCGCATGGAGCACACCGCCCATGCGTTCGCCCAAAGTGGCGTAAACAAGCTGGTGCTGGCGCACGCGCGGCAGCCCGGCAAAGGCGCTGGAGGTGACGCGCGCAGCCCAATGATCGCCATCGCCTGCCAGATCGGTCATTTCAACGAGCGCATCGGGAATGCCGGCGCAGATGAGCGCTGCAATGTCGTCTCCCGCCATCGCCATCAGTCGAGTTCCAGTTGGCGGCGCGCTTCCACCGCACACAGTTCAAGCTGTCCGCGCACTTCCGAATCGGACGTGTCAACGCCCGCCGCCGTCATGTCGCCGAGCAGTTTGCGCACCACATCCTCATCACCCAATTCCTCAAATTCCGCCTGCACAACCGATTTTGAGTAAGCCTCATCTTCTTCCGGTGTCAGTTTCATGCGCTGCGCCGCCCAATGGCCAAGCAATTTGTTGCGGCGGGCGACGACTCTGAAATTCATCTCTGCGTCACGGGCAAATTTGGCTTCGAAGGCCCGTTCGCGCTCATCAAAATCGGTCATCAGAGCTAGATAGGTCGCATATGCGCGTAGTGCAATGTCTTATGCTGGTTTTTATATATGTTCCGGCACCAGCCAGGGCTGTGCGTCCGCCAGTTTTGCCTCATGCGCGCTGATCTTCGCGTCCATCGCCATCGTCAGGCCAACCTCGTCGAGCCCCTCGATCAGGCAGCGCTTGCGGAACGGATCAATCTCGAAGGTGAAGCGATCCTGGAATCTGGTGGTGACAGTCTGATGCTCCAGGTCGATATGGATTGGGTCGGGAGTCCCATCGAATCCTTGGGCGACCTCCATCAGCCGGTCAATCGACGCCTGCGGCAGCACCACGGTCAAAATGCCATTCTTGAAGGCATTGCCGGAGAAGATGTCGCTGTACGACGGTGCGATGACCGCGCGCACGCCCATATCACCCAGCGCCCAGGCGGCATGCTCGCGTGACGAGCCGCAGCCGAAATTATCGCCCGCGATAATGATGCTCGCGCCCGCATATTCGGGGTCATCGAACACATTGCCTTCCTCCGCGCGGATCGTCTCAAACGCGCCCTTGCCCAACCCGCTACGACTGATCGTTTTCAGATAGGCGGCCGGAATGATGACATCGGTATCGACATTCTTGCGGCCCAGCGGATAGGCCCGGCCTTCAATGGTGGAAATGGGGGTCATGCCTTGCCTATGCGGCATCACCGAGCGCCACGCAACCGCCTCGCCCCACCCCGCGCATAAAAACCACAGAATCGGTTGACATTGGCGTGACGCAAGCCTAGGGCCACGTCTTCCGCTGCGGGCCTTTGCGCGCGGCACCAACTTTATTGGGTAAAGAGATACAGCCATGTTCGCAGTTGTGCGCACGGGCGGCAAGCAGTACCGCGTCGCCGCCGGAGACAAGATTGTGGTCGAAAAGCTTGAAGGAGAAGCGGGCGATACGATTGCTTTGACCGATGTCCTGTTCGCAGGGAATGAGGGCGCGGCGGTCGAGGCCAAGGGGCTGCGTGTCTCGGCCGAGATCATCGCGCAGGCCAAGGCTGACAAGATTGTCGTGTTCAAAAAGAAGCGCCGTCACAATTATCGCCGCAAGGCCGGGCACCGCCAGCAACATACGATCTTGAAGATCGTCAGCGTGGGGGATGCGCCCAAGAAGGCTGCCCCCAAGAAAGCCGCCAAGGCGGGAGTGCCCGCTGCCGATGCAGCGGCTGCGGCATAAGGAGTTTTGAACCATGGCCCATAAAAAAGCAGGCGGCTCCTCGCGCAACGGTCGCGACTCAGCCGGTCGTCGTCTCGGCGTCAAGAAATTCGGCGGGGAAGCGGTTGATGCCGGCAACATCCTCATCCGCCAGCGCGGCACCAAAGTCTATGCCGGTCGCAATGTCGGCATGGGCAAGGATCATACCCTGTTTGCGCTGATCGCAGGCCGGGTGAGTTTCCATCTTGGCAAATTGGGTCGCAAATACGTCTCGGTTGACCAGGTGGCTCCAGCCGAATAAGCTCCATCCCCACACGAAAGGGGATGATGACGACCACCCGCAAACGATTGTCACCAGACGAAAGCCGCGCTGCAGCGCTTGAAGCTGCGCGCGCGCTGTTGATCGAGACCGGGCCGCAGGCAGTCACACTCAAGGCAGTCGCGCAGCGGATCGGGCGCACGCACGCCAATGTGCTCCATCATTTCGGTTCGGCGTTGGAGCTGCAAAAGGCACTTGCCGCTCGTATGGTACAGGATGCCTGCGAGGTGACGACAAATGCGATCACCGGCGCCAGACTGGGCGAAGTCGATCATGCGATCATTGTCGATAACAGCTTCACCGCGTTCGGTGCGAATGGTTTATGGGCGCTCGCCACCTGGATGGTGCTGTCGGGCGAACGCGAGGCGCTCGGCCCGATGATGGAGAAGCTGCACCAGCTTACCGATACCATCGCCGATTATGAGGCACGCGAATTCACCGGCGCAATCCGCGCTGAAGCGGTGGCGCGCGATACGCTCGCGGTGGTGTTGCTGGCGCTGGGCGATGCGCTGCTCGGCAAGGAACTGACCGAGGCGCTTGGTCTGCCTCGCGATACCGCGCGCTCGCTGGCGCTCTCCCGACTCAAACGCTCGGCGCAACTGGTGGAACAGCGCGAAAGCGCCTAAGGCCGTGCGATGCACTTTCTCGATCAAGCCAAGATATTCGTGCGCTCGGGCGCGGGCGGGCCGGGGGCAGTCAGCTTCCGCCGCGAGAAATATGTCGAATATGGCGGGCCGGACGGCGGCAATGGCGGCAAGGGCGGCGACATCATCTTCGAGACGGTGCCCGGCCTGAATACGCTGATTGATTTTCGCTACACCCAGCATTTCAGGGCGCAGCGCGGGATGGGCGGGGCCGGCGCGAACCGCACTGGCGCAGGCGGCGAGGATCTGGTCATCAAGGTGCCGGTCGGCACGCAGGTGATTGATGATGACGGCGCGGTACTGCTCGATCTGGTCAAAGAAGGGCAGCGCGTCACTTTCTTGCGTGGCGGCGATGGCGGGCGTGGCAATGCCAGCTACAAATCCTCGACCAATCGCGCCCCGCGCCAGCATGGCACCGGCTGGCCGGGTGAGGAAATGTATGTCTGGCTGCGGCTGAAACTGCTTGCCGATGCCGGGCTTTTGGGGATGCCCAACGCCGGCAAATCGACCTTCCTCAACGCAGTGACCAACGCGCAGGCCAAGGTAGGCGCTTATGCCTTCACCACCACCCGCCCGCAGCTTGGTGTGGTCTCGCATCACGGGCGCGAGTTCGTGCTCGCCGATATTCCGGGGCTGATCGAGGGCGCGGCGGATGGCGCGGGGATCGGGGATCGTTTTCTCGGCCATATCGAGCGCTGCCGCGTGCTGCTTCATCTGGTCGATGCAACGGCGGATGATCCGGTCAAGAATTACAAGATCGTGCGCGAGGAGCTGGAGCTTTATGGCGCGGGGCTGGATGAGAAGGTTGAGGTGGTTGGGCTCAACAAGGTTGATGCGTTGGACGCGGCGGATGTGAAGAAGCTGGTCACAAAACTCAAGCGCGCTTCGAGGGCCGAGGTGATGCCGCTCTCGGGCGCTTCGGGGCAGGGGGTTGATGCCGTGCTCGACCGGCTAAGCACGGCGGTATTTGCAGGCAGGGACAAGCCAGCAGAAGCGCAATCCGATGAAACCAAAACCTGGTCTCCCTTATGAGTCCCTCCCACGCTAAACGCCGCGTCATCAAGGTTGGCTCGTCGTTGCTCGTTGATGCGGTGGGCAATATCCGGCAGGCCTGGTTGGCCACCCTGGTTGCCGATATTGCCGCCGAACGCGCGGCGGATACGCAGATCATCATCGTCTCGTCAGGTGCAGTGGCCTTGGGGGCACGGCGGCTGGGGCTGGAGAAGGGCGGGCGCGCCTCGCTTGAGGATGCGCAGGCGGCGGCCGCCACAGGGCAGATTGCGCTCGCGGGATGCTGGGCTGCGTTGCTCGCGGAACAGGACATCAAGGCCGCGCAAATGCTTGTCACCAATGAGGATTTTGAGGACCGCCGCCGCTATCTCAACATCACCGCGACACTGGAGAGGCTGATGTCATTGGGCGTCGTGCCGATCATCAACGAGAATGATACGGTCGCGACCGATGAAATCCGGGTGGGCGACAATGACCGACTGGCCGAGCGCGTGGCGCAGGCGGCGCGCGCACACGACATCATTCTGCTCTCGGATGTGGATGGGCTCTACACCGCCGATCCGACCAGCGACCCCAAAGCGCAACGTGTGCCTGAAGTGACGCGCGTCGATGCGCGGATCATGGCGATGGCAGGGCAGGGCAGTTCGTCGGGGATAGGCTCGGGGGGGATCATCACCAAGCTCGATGCGGCGCGTGCCGCGAACCGGGCCGGGATAGATCTGGTGCTGGTCTCGGGCCAGCATGGCCATCCGCTGACCCGGCTGGCGAACGAGGACGTCGGTACGCGTTTTATCGCTCAGCCCGCCGCTTCGGCGCGCAAGGCCTGGCTCGCTGGACGGCTGGCGGTGCGCGGGGTGATTGTGATCGATGACGGGGCGGCGCGCGCGCTTTCGCGGGGAGGGGTGAGCCTGCTTGCGGCGGGCGCACGGCGCGTTTCGGGCGCATTCCAGCGTGGCGATGTCGTCGATATAGCCGACGCGACCGGCCATGTCATTGCGCGCGGACTGTCGGAATACGATGCGGGCGATACGGCGCGGATTTGCGGCAAGCGCACGCCCGATCTGGCGGATATCCTTGGCTATGCCCCGCGCGCCGCCTTGGTGCATTGCGATCATATGGTGCTGCTTTGAAGCTCGGCATAACCGGCGGCACCGGATTTGTTGGCCGCGCGACAATAGCAAAGGCGCTGGCGGCGGGGCATGGGGTGCGGGCGCTCACCCGTCGTCCACAATCCGCGCAAAACGGCGTCGAATGGATCGCGGGGAGCCTCGACAATCTGGCATCACTGGCCGATCTTTGCGCGGGCACCGACGCGATTATCCATATCGCGGGCGTCGTCAACGCGCCGGACAAGGCCGGGTTCACCGCAGGCAATATCACGGGCACGCAGGTGATGATCGCGGCAGCGCAAGTCGTGGGCGTTAAGCGCTTCATCCATGTTTCCTCGATTGCGGCGACCAAGCCGGATTGTTCCGATTATTGTTGGTCAAAAGCGCAAGGGGAGGGTGCCGTCATGGCGTCGTCGCTCGACTGGACGGTGGTGCGCCCTCCCGGCGTGTATGGCCCGGATGATACCGAGATGTTTGATTTGTACCGGCTGGCGCAGCGCGGGATTGCCCTGGTGCCGGGGCAGGGCCGCATCGCTCTCGTCCATGTCGATGATCTGGCGCGGCTGCTGGTGATGTGCGCTGAGGCGCCGGAAACCATCGGCCAGATTTATGAACCCGACGATGGCCGCGATGACTGGACACACACAGGCTATGTTCGCGCAATCGGTTTAGCGAGTGGCAAGACGGTGCGGGTGCTGGCGCTGCCACGGGCAGCGCTGATGCTGGGGGCAGATCTGGATCGGCTGATGCGCGGCGCAGATGCCAAGCTCACTCCGGATCGCGCACGCTATCTGGCACAACCCGACTGGCGGGTCGATCCGGCCAAACGCCCGCCTGCAACTTTGTGGCAACCCGAGATAGATACGATCCAGGGCATTGCGCAAACCCGCGCGGCTTACATCGCCAAGGGTTGGCTCAAGCCCTGAAGCCCGGATCAAATCCGCTTGGCAATCCCGAAGTAGATTGAGCGGCGCTGCGCAAATTGCGGCGCCGAAATGCCCACACCAGTGCCGTCGCGCAGTTCATATGCTGAATCGAACAGGTTGACGACATCAACGCGCAATTCAATGCCCTTGAGCAGCCCGGTCTTGATCTGCTGGCTCATCCCCAGATTGACCTGGGCATAGGCGGGGACTTTCGCACCATTGGGGATGAAGGGAACCGTTCCCGAATCAGGGTTTTTGCGCAGGCCCGAGCCATAAATCACGTCGCTGCTCAGCGTGAGCGGCCCGAACGGATCGGTATAGGTATAGGATGCACCCGCCGATCCGGTCAGCTTCTGGCTATGGTCGGTATAGATATAGTGTGTCGCGATATAGGACAGTTCCTGCGGCGTAAAAAAGAACTGGCTGGAATTTATATCGGTCGCGCGCTGCTCGCCTGCTGCGATATTGGCATAGAGGTTTATCGGACCGCGCCGGTAATTCCCGCCCAGCTCGACGCCATAATTATAGCCTTTGGCGTAGTTGAACACGCCGAGCACCAGCGCCTCGCCAAACTGGCCTTCATCGATCAAATTCTGCTTGATCTTGTAATAACCGTCGATCGAAACGGTAAAATATTTCATCGGCTTCAGGTTGAAGCCTGTGTCGAACAGATGCTCGCGTTCTGCACGAATGGTATCATCGGTACTGATCTGGGAGGCCTTAACCGTTCCTGCATAAAGGGCCAGCGTGCTCGAGCTGATAAGCTCTTGCGGGGCTGGCGTGAAATAGCGCGCATAGCCGATGTGAAAACTGTTGCCCCGCCCCAGTTTATAGACCAGATTCGCGCGCGGGCTGAGCTGCGCTTCGCTCGAAAAGGCGGTGCTGCGGTCATAGCGCAGGCCGAAATTGAGCGTCAGCGGATCGGTCGGCTTCCATTCATCCTGAACATAGGCCCCGAACAATGTGCCTCTGCGGCGATTGTTGTCGATGATGCTGAGCGGCTGATCGCTGGTTTGCACGCCCGCCGCATTGACCGGAAGTGCGAGGCTGGACACATCGGCATGGGTGGTTTCAACCGAATAATAAAGGCCGTAGCGCAGGGTGTGGGTGAGGCCGAGTTCATACGAACCATCGGTCTGCACCCCCGCCACATCCGAGGAGAGATAAGGCTTGTCGGCATAGCCGTTGAAAATCAGGTCACCGGTAATGTCGGGTGTGAACAGCGTGCGCGAGAAGCGCGCAAACGGCGCGAATTGCAGGTTGAGCGGCCCGTTTGAATATTGCAGCGCGATGGTGCCATAATAGTCGCGTTCGCGCTGCTGTTCGTTGAGCTTGGATGAATCGAAGGTGGAAATGCCGTTATATGTGTATTGCGGCGGCTGGCCTGGGACATCAGGAATGCCGAAACTCCCGTCATACAGCCCGAAAATGGCGGAAATGCGCGTGGTTTGGGATAAAATCTGGCTGAGATAGCCAAAGCCGCGATAGG
The DNA here is from genome assembly GCA_028869975.1 of Alphaproteobacteria bacterium. Classification (GTDB taxonomy): domain Bacteria; phylum Pseudomonadota; class Alphaproteobacteria; order Sphingomonadales; family Sphingomonadaceae; genus JAGWQR01. Next base: position 21,864 of record JAGWQR010000277.1, read on the forward strand.
TGTCGCTGTTGTTGTTATAGGTGGCGCGTTGCGGGATCGGATTGTCGATACCGAGGCCGGTATGGCCATAGGTGAACGCGCCAAAGCCGTTGAACCCGCCCGTGCCGTATTGCGCGGTGGCAGAGGCGCGCAGCGTATCGTAGCTGCCGCCATAAAGGCTTAACGAGCCGTCATCCTCAGTGCGGCCGCTGCGCGTCTTGATGTCCACCACGCCCGCCGTGCGATAGCCATATTGTGCGGGCAGGCTGCCGGTAATGAGCGCCACCGAATCCGCGACGCGCGTATCGAGCACCTGGCCAAAGCCCGAAATCGGCTCGGGCAGGATGATGCCGTTCAGCCGGTATTGCAGATTGCCATGCTCGTTGCGGACATGTACCTGCCCGAAATTATCCTGGCTGACACCCGGCGTTTGCAGCAGCACCTTCTGGAAGCTGCTGTCATCACCCTGTGGCAAGGTGGCGAGCGTTACCCGGTCGATCGCATATTTGTTGGCGCCAAGGCTTGGCAGGAGCTGGTCGCGCGCCTGATCGAGCCTGCGTGCCGTGACTATGATGTCCTGCGAGGCGGGTGGGGGCGGTGCTTTGGCGTTCGCGGGCTGCTGCGCGGGGCCATTTTGGCAGAAAACCGGTGCAGACAGACAAAATGCACCAACCACCGAAGCAATGCACAACTTGGTCAATCTTGAGGGGCGCACAATCATGGCGCGGGCCCTATCGCACATCCAGCTTTACACAAGATGAATAACGCTGCGTTGCACAAATGCGCAAAATGTCTTGCGGGACAGTGGGAATAGAGTAAGGCGACGAAAAAATTTTTCAGGGATCGAAACCATGCCCGGCCTGTTGGCACCCTTTCGTCATCGACGCGCGTTGCTTGTGGCAGGATGCGCACTTATCGCGCTTGCACAAGCGGCCCATGCCGAAGATCGGCTCGATGACATTATCGTTACCGCCGAAAAGCATGACACCATGTTGCAACTGGCACCGCTCGCGATCACCGCGCTCAATGCAGGCACACTGCGCGCAAGCAATGTCAACGAGCTGAACGACATCAACGGCCTTGTACCCGGCCTGACGATTGCCAAGAGCGAGGGCGCCGAGCGCGTGATCGCCATTCGCGGGATCGGCTTTGAATCGGCGCAGAATCCGGACACGCAACCCGGCGTCTCGTTCAATATCGATGGCGTTTATATCGCGCATGTCATGGCGCTGGCGCAGGATCTGATCGATGTTGAGAGGATCGAGGTGCTGCGCGGG
>JAGWQR010000278.1 GCA_028869975.1 Alphaproteobacteria bacterium
CGATGTTCGCGCGGCGGCGGGTGCGGGCGGTGTGCTCGATGATGATGCACTGCTTGCGCGGGTCGGGTTTGATGCGGGCTGGCTGCGCGGCCAGCGTCTGCGCGCCGATATGCTCTCGGTCATCAGCGTTCAGGGTGATTCGATGGAGCCGACGCTGGCGGCAGGCGATGATATTCTGGTGGACCGTTCGGATGGCGCCGCGCGGCTGCGCGACGGAATCTATGTGCTGCGCGCCGACGATGGTCTGCTGGTGAAGCGGATCGCGGTCAACGCGCTTAACCGCCGGATCATTATTCGTTCTGACAATCCGGCTTATCCGGATTGGCCCGATTGCGCGCCCGGCGATGTTGGCATCATCGGGCGCGTGGTCTGGGTTGGGCGGCGGCTGGGGTAGCGCGGTTCAGAGCGCCGCGCCCAGATTCTGGCCGACCATGCAATAGAGCATAGGGATCGACAGCAGCGTGTTGGTGCGGCTGAAGATCATCGCGGTGGTTGCGGCCTTGGCTTTGGTGTCCGCATCAGCCTCGACAATACCGAGCGCCTTCTTCTGGTTCGGCCAGATGATGAACCAGACGTTGAATGCCATGATCAGCGCCAGCCACATGCCAATGCCGATGAGCCGCGATCCTTGCGCTAAGGTGAGTGCATCAACCAGGAAATGCTTGCGGAAGGCCACAATCAGTCCGGTCAGCACGGTGAAGGCAGCGCCCCAGCGAAACCAGAACAGCGCCTCAGGCGCGATATATTTAGACACGGCGGGTTTCAGTTCGGCGGGCACTTTGGGCATCGTCGGAATCTGAACAAAATTGAAATAATAGAGCAGACCGATCCACATGATCCCGCAGATCACATGCAGAAAGGTGAGCATTGCAATTTCATTGCTCCATGAATTTGCCAAGGTCAGCACTGCGATCAGCAGCACCAGCCCTGCAACCAGGACCGCATTCAGATTACCGAAAAACTTGGCCATCGTTTGTCTCCTCCTTCATGGCCGGCGTTCCGGCATTGACGCGAGCAGTTTACACGCGCAAAATCCATCTGTCACTCAGGAAATGTATCCCATGAACACAGAGTCGTCATGCCGTGAAGATGCCACGCTGGATGAAATGCAGGTAGCGCTTGTGATGGCGTTGCCTGGCCATGCCGCGTTTGATGGCTGGACGATGGCTGCGCTCGATGCCGCCGCCGATGAATGCGGCGTGGCACGCGCGGCTGCGCGATTGGCATTCAAGGGCGGCGCGGTCGAGATGATCGATGCGTGGTTTGCGCGCATTGATGCGGCAATGCAGGGCAATTTACCGCCGGAGTTGCTCGCCGAAATGAAAATCCGCACCCGGATTACCGCGCTGATCGAAGCGCGGCTGGCGCTGCTCAGACCGCACAGGGAAGCGCTGCGTTGTGCGCTGGGGGTGCTTGGTCTGCCGCGCAATGTCGCACATGGCGGCAAACTGATGTGGCGTTCAGCGGATGCGATGTGGCGTGCTGCGGGTGATACCGCCACCGACTTCAACCATTACACCAAGCGTGCCACACTGGGCGCGGTCTATGGCAGCACGATCATGGTATTCCTGAGTGATGAGAGCGAAGCTTATGTAGAAACCCGCGCATTTCTGGTGCGCCGGATTGAAAACATCATGCAGTTCGAGAAGGCTAAGGCGGGCCTGCGCGCACGCCGTACGCTGATGTTCGATCCGGTCAAATTTCTCGGACGGCTGCGCTACGCCAATTAATTGCTGTTTGCCGGAGCAGCGCTGCCTGCGCCGGGGCCCGTGCTCGCATCCGTATTGGACTTGGGCTTTGCGGTTGCATTGCGCTTGGGTTTTGCAGGTGTTGCCGGTGTCGTGCTGTTGCTGTCCCCTGAATCACTCAGACCCGGTTCGGCTGGCGTCGTGCTGTTCACATCGGCGGCCATATTGGTGGAGGAACCGGTTGCCGCATCGATGTTCGTCATCTCGTCGCTCGCCGTGCCCACTGTATTGTCGATCGTGGTGTTAACCACAGTGTCACCACTCTGGCGGCCATGGCAGGCACCGAGCAAGAGCAGCGCCGCGCTGGCGGCCATGAGGGGGAGGGGGGCACGCATCATTCAACTCCTTTGGTTGCGCGTTTGACTAGCCGCGCGCTCCCAGCGACGCAAGGAATTCCGTCAGGGTCGCTTCCAAAGCGGCATCAAGCGCAGCCATAACGGTGGTGAGGCCCAGATCGGCAAGCGATGTCACGCCATAATCGCTGATCCCGCATGGAATGATGCCGCTGAAATGCGACAAATCCGGCGACACATTGATCGAAAAGCCGTGAAACGTCACCCAACGGCGCACGCGCACCCCGATCGCTCCGATTTTCGCCTCGCCTGTGGGTGTCTGCGTCCAGATGCCGATCCGCCCCTCGGCGCGAAACGCCGCCACGCCAAGCCGGGCCAGCGACGCGATCATCCAGCCCTCGAGCGCATGGACAAAGCCGCGCACATCGCGTCCGCGCGTGTTGAGGTTGAGCATGACATAGACGATGCGCTGCCCCGGCCCATGATAGGTGTACCGCCCGCCCCGGCCTGCGGGATAAACCGGGAAGCGCGGGTTGATCAGCTCATCGGGCGTGGCACTGGTGCCCGCCGTATAGAGCGGCGGATGTTCGAGCAGCCAGATTTGCTCGGGCGCATCTTCTGCGAAGATCGCCGCCGCACGCGCTTCCATGGTGGCTAGCGCATGGGGGTAATCGGTCAGCCCGTCCGTTGGTGTCCACTCTATGCCGTCGATCATCATGGCCTTGCTCATGGCGCAATCCTCTGCCATGCGCCAGTCATGTTACCAAGCACGACTCCACCGGTCTCGCTTTCTGCCACCTGGGAAGACAGTCGGACATTCATCCGCCGCGAATCGGGTCTGCTCTTCCCGCTCGCGTTTGCCACGCTGTGGCTGGGCAATGTGGGACTGAGTGTTTTGGGGGAATTTTTGCAGGCGCATGCCAATCAGCCCGCATGGCAGGGCATGGCTTCGCTCGGGATATTTGTGCTGTTGATCTGGGTGCTAATCGGCCAGTTTTCGCTTATTGTGATGACGCTGCATCCAGGTGTGAGCGTTGGCGAATCGCTGCGGCTCGCGGCGCGACGCCTTGGTGTCATCATCATCGCCAGTTTCATTGTCGGGTTCGGGCAGGCGCTGCTGATGCTGCCGCTCGCGCCACGAATCAACGACATGATGCAAGGCGGAATCGAATCAAATATGCCGACCGGCCCAGAGCTTGTCTGGATGATGGTAATTTTTGTGGTGTTTATTTGGCTGCAGGCGCGCTTGCTGCTTTTGCATCCGCTGCTGCTCGATACCAGAGCGGGGCCGATTGAGGGCTTGCGCAGCGCATTTTCGCTGACCAAGGGCAGGCATTGGCCCATGCTTGAAGTGGTCGGGCTGAGCCTGGGGCTGTATCTGGTGTTGCTTTTGGCGGCGCGCGTCGTGCTTGGTTCGGCGCTTCTGGCGCTGGGCAGGCTCATCAACCAGCCGCAGACCGGGCATATGCTTGACATCATGGTGCAAAGCGGCGTTGAAGCGCTGTTTGTACTGGTGTTCAGCGTCTTTTCAGCCCGGCTTTATTTGCGCATTGTATCTCCGGCAAACGGCACAGGTGGAGCCAAGTAATCCCGGCGGGCAGGTGGGGACAACCCGCCGGAACAGAATAGTCGCGATCAGAACCCGAAAATAGCGTCCAGCCCTACCGAGACCTGGCTCTTCTGGGTGGGCATGTTGGCGGCGTTGAGAATGAATGTATTTACGCCGTTAAGCGCCGTATCCACCCGCACTTCAGGACGCAGCAGCACGTAGAAAGTCTTGGTTAGGGCGGGCACCTTCGGCTTCCAGTTCATGCCGAACGTGAGCGCGCCATAGGTGGTGTGCTGGTTCGAGAAGATGCTCGTGTTGGGCACGCCGTTGGCC
>JAGWQR010000279.1 GCA_028869975.1 Alphaproteobacteria bacterium
CAAGAGCCTGCGCACCGTTAAGACTTGCGTCGGCAGCGAATGGTGCCGTTTTGGCACGCAGGATTCGACTGGCCTTGGCATCAAGGCCGAGCAGATGACCTGGGGAAGCTGGATGCCGCACAAGTTCAAGATCGCGGTCAGCGGCTGCCCACGCAATTGCGCCGAGGCGACGATCAAGGATTTCGGTGTGATCTGCGTCGATTCGGGTTACGAACTGCATGTTGGTGGCAATGGCGGCATCCATCTGCGCGGCACCGATCTGCTCTGCAGGGTCGCGACCGAGCATGAGGCGCTTGAGTATTGCGCCGCCTTCATTCAGCTTTATCGCGAAGAGGCGCGCTATCTCGATCGCACCGCGCCCTGGGCCGAACGGGTCGGGCTCGATTATGTCAAGGCGCGCGTGGTCGAGGATTCGGAGGGGCGCGCCGCGCTTGTCAGTCGCTTCCACCATGCACAAAGCTTTCTGCAAAAAGACCCCTGGGCGGAGCGCGCGGCGGGAAGCGAGCGCGAATTGCACGCGCATATCGGCGAGTTGCGGCCATTCCCTGCACAAGCTGCACTGGAGCCAGCGGAATGAATTATGCCCTACCTGAATGGCTCGATATCGGGCCGGTCGAACAGCTTCCCGCGCTTGGCGCACGTACTTTGCCGGTCCAGGGCGGTGACGAGATCGCCATCTTTCGCACCGCGACCGGTAAAATCTACGCGCTTGTCAACAAATGCCCGCACAAGGCAGGGCCGCTCTCGCAGGGTATCGTCCATGACACGACCGTGACATGCCCGCTGCATAACTGGCGCATCTCGCTCGTTACCGGCAAGGCACTGGGTGACGATGCCGGCTGCGTGCCGACTATCTCGGTCAAGATTGTGGGCGGGCGCATCATGCTGGCGCGCGCGGAAGCGCTGGCCGGAGCGCAAGTGGATGTAGCGTGAGCGTCAAAACCACCTGTGCTTATTGCGGCGTCGGGTGCGGGGTGCTGGCCGCGACGAAGGGTGAGCGCTCCGCGACGATCAAGGGCGATCCTGCGCACCCAGCCAACTATGGCAAGCTGTGCTCAAAGGGGACACATCTCGGCGAAACCATTGGCCTCGATGGGCGGCTGCTCACGCCTGAAATTCGAGGTCGGCAAGCGGGCTGGGATGAAGCGCTCGATCTGATCGCCGCCAAATTCAGCCAAACCATCGCTGATTATGGCCCTGATTCAGTCGGCTTCTATGTGTCCGGTCAACTCCTCACCGAGGATTATTATGTTGCCAACAAGCTGATGAAGGGGTTCATCGGTTCTGGCAATATCGACACAAACTCGAGGCTGTGCATGTCGAGCGCGGTCGCGGCGCATATGCGCGCGTTCGGCGAGGATGTCGTGCCTTGTTCATATGAGGATCTGGATGCCGCCGACCTCATCATTCTGGTCGGCTCGAACACTGCCTGGTGCCATCCGGTCATCTGGCAGCGGATCGAAGCAGCGCGTGCAGCGCGCGGCACCAGGCTGGTGGTGATCGATCCCCGCCGCACCGAAACCGCAGAAGGCGCTGACCTCCACCTTGCCATCGCGCCTGACACCGACATTGCACTGTTCAACGATCTGCTCAATGAGATGCGCTCGCGCTGGATGCTCGACGGCCGTTATCTCGCCGCACATGTCGAGGTACCAGCAGGATTCTGGGATATGCCGAAGCTCGATGTCGCGAAGGTCTGCGACATCGCGCCTGCCGATCTGGAAGCGTTTTATGATCTGTTCACCGCGCACCCACGCACCGTGACTTTGTTCAGCCAGGGTGCCAATCAGTCGACGCAAGGCACCGACAAGGGCAATGCGATCATCAATGTGCATTTGGCAACTGGACGCATTGGCAAGCCAGGCACGGGGCCGGTTAGCATCACCGGCCAGCCCAATGCGATGGGCGGGCGCGAGGTCGGCGGGCTGGCGACGACGCTCGCGGCGCATATGGGCTTTTCGCCTGAAGAGCGTGATCGTGCCCAGCGTTTCTGGCAATCCCCCACGATCTGCACCGGGCCGGGTTTGAAGGCAGTCGAGATGTTCGAAGCGGCGGCTGCGGGCAAATTGCGCGCGCTCTGGGTGATGGCGACCAACCCGGCGGTGAGTATGCCCGATGCGCGCACAGTGCGCATCGCACTCGCCAACTGCCCGTTCGTGGTAGTGTCGGATTGTATCGCCAGGACGGACACATCACTTTACGCCAACGTCAAGCTGCCCGCGCTCGGCTGGGGCGAGAAGGACGGGACCGTGACGAACTCCGAGCGCGTCATCTCCCGCCAGCGCGCGTTCCTGGATGCGCCAGGAGACGCCAAGCCCGATTGGTGGGCGCTGGCGCAAGTAGCAAAGCGCATGGGTTTTTCCGGGTTCGACTATGCGCATCAGGCAGACATATTCCGCGAATATGCAGCGATGACCGCGTTCGAGAATGACGGCAGCCGCAAGCTCGACATTGGCGCACGCGCCGTGCTCAGCAATGCCGACTACGACGCACTCGAACCGTTCCAGTGGGGCGGTGTCTCACCCTATGCCGATGGGCGTTTCACCCATCCCGATGGCAAGGCGCGGCTCGTGCCCGTGCGCCATGCGCCGCGCGACGATGCCACGCGCCTGCTGCCGCTCAGGCTCAACACCGGGCGTTATCGTGACCAGTGGCACACAATGACGCGCACCGGCCTCTCGGCCAAACTCTCGCAGCATCGCCGCGAGCCGCTGATCGAGGTGCACCCGACTACGGCACGGCGCTATGGCTTGAGTGATGGTGGTTTGGCGCGTGTTACCACTGCATCGGGCGCGAGCATCTACCGTGTTGCGCTGCATGACGGCCAGCGGCGTGGCGACATCTTCGCGCCGATGCACTGGTCCGACCAGACCAGCACCGAGGGGCGCACAGGGTTGCTTCCGGCCAAGGCGCGCGATCCAATTTCAGGCCAACCCGGCTTCAAGAACACACCCGCGACGATTGCGCCAGTCAAAACGCAATGGTCGGGCTTTCTCATCACACGTGGGCCGCCATCTGTGCCCGATTGCCTCTACTGGACAAGGGTCAAGGTCGGTCAGGGCTGGCTCACTGAACTGGCAGGCAGCGGTGACTCTGCGAGCTTGCTCAAGCTTCTTCCGGCTGGAGAGCGCGCCGAGCTGCGCGATGCCAAACGGGGGATCATACGTGCGGCGCTGGTAAAGGATGGGCAGCTCAGTGCGGCGCTATTCATCAGCCGCGAAGGTACACTCCCGCCACGCGACTGGTTGATCGCCCAGCTTGCTGACGAAGCGGCCTCGACCATGGAGTTGCTGGCCGGACGGCCTGCAACCCCGGCTCCAGATCGCGGCCCGATTGTTTGTGCCTGTTTCGATGTCGGTATGCGCACCATCTTGGACGCCATCCGCGATCAAGCGCTCACCAGTGTCGAGGCCGTGGGTGCTGCGCTGAATGCCGGCACCAACTGCGGTTCGTGCCGCCCGGCAATCGCAGGGCTGTTGGGCGAGGCTGCTCTGACATAGTGCAGCTTGAAGTCAGCGGAAAGCGACTTAGTCGCAAGACACTGACTGCTGCCTTGTTCTTGTGCGCAATATCATTAAAGTGAACCGGATGCATCTTATTGCATAAGAATTTGCGTAACAGGAGTGGAACAGTGGGAACAACATCAGAAACGTCTACCAACCTGGCACTGCTGGCTGCGATCGTTGGGGTGGCAACCATTGGCGGTTTCATGTTCGGCTATGATTCGGGCGTTATTAACGGAACGACGAAAGGGCTGGCGACAGCATTTGGACTACAAGAGGGAAATCTGGGTCTGACCGCAAGTTCATTGCTCCCTGGCTGCGCGTTCGGTGCATTTCTTGCTGGAAGGCTGGCTGATGTGATGGGACGTAAACGTGTTATGCTGGCCGCAGCGGGCCTGTTTATTCTCAGCGCGCTCGCGTCAGGCTTTGCGACAACAGCTATATTCTTTGCAACCGCAAGATTTTTTGCGGGTGCCGCCGTGGGGGCTGCATCAGTACTTTCGCCTGCTTATATAGCTGAAGTCACGCCGGCAGAAATCAGAGGACGGCTGACGAGTGTACAGCAGATCATGATTATCGCCGGGCTGTTTGGCGCGGCGTTTTCAAACAAGACTTTGCTCGGCTGGGCGGGGTATGACTCGCTGGCGGATTTTCATGGTTACCCGGCGTGGCGATGGATGTTCTGGGCGCAGACGATTCCCGCCATGCTCTTTCTGATTACGCTGCTTTTGATCCCGGAAAGCCCCAGGTTTCTGGTTGCCAAGGGCAGGGATAGTGATGCGGAAGGCGTGCTCTCCAGACTGTTTGGTGTCGGTACAGCCCGCACCAAGGTGGCGCGG
>JAGWQR010000280.1 GCA_028869975.1 Alphaproteobacteria bacterium
ACCGTCGCCAACACCACGCCGATCTGGCACGCTGGCAAACTGCTGATGACCAAGGAAGACGGGCGACCGTACCGGATCAATCCGCACACGCTGGAAACTCTGGGCAGTTTTGATTTTGGCGGCAAGCTCACATCACAGACGATGACCGCGCATGTGCGGGTGGATGCGCACACGGGCGAGATGTTCTTTTATGGTTATGAGGCCGATGGCATCGCCTCCGCCAAAATCGCCTATTGCATCGCCGATGCGCAAGGCAATCTCATGTCCGAGCAATGGTTTGATGCACCTTATTGCGCGATGATGCATGATTTCTGCATTACCGAGCATTACGCACTATTCCCGATCTACCCGACGACATGCGACCTCGAGCGCTTGAAGGCAGGCGGCGATCATTGGGCGCACGAGCAGGAGCGCGATAGCTGGCTCGGGGTGATGCCACGTTATGGCACAGTCGATCAAATCCGCTGGTTCAAAGGGCCGAAGGGCGTGTTCTGCTATCATATGATGAACGCTTTCGAAGATGCGGACGGCATGATCCACTTCGATCAATGCCTCGGCAAATCAAACGCATTTGCGTTCATTCGCGAGGCCGGCGGCGTGCAAATGGGGCCGATGGAGGCGGCTGGCGCATTGACACGGTGGCGCGTGGATTATGTCAATGGCCCGGATGTCGTTGCAGAATCCGTGATCGGCCCGCCGGGCGATTTTCCGGTCATTCCGGCAGTCTACCAGGGTAGACCTTATGATCATGCCTGGATGCTGACGATGAACCCGGAAATGCAAGGACCGCCGGTGATGGGCGGGCCGGTGCTTGCGATGTTCAACCTTATCCTGCGAATGGATATGCGCCCGCCTCATGAAGCCGGGCCGCCGCAGGCGCTTGCGCTGCCGCCGGGAATGGGATTGAACGAGCCGGTGCATGTGCCGTCCGCACAGGCTGGCCATGAAGGCTGGCTGATCTTCATAGTAGATACCCAGCATGGCCCGGAAGACTTTACCCACGCCGCCTGGATTGCGGACGCGGGCAATCTTGATGCGGGGCCGGTGGCAAAGATCACCATCCCCAAACGCTTGCGTCCGCAAATTCATGGCTGGTGGGTGAGTGCCGCGCAGTTAATCGCCGCTGCTTAGGTCAAATCCTCCAGTCCGATTGTCTGCCCCTCTGCTGCCGCGCGATTGGCGGCGCGGCGCAGACGCTCAATTTCGGCGCGGCCTGCGGGGATCGGCTCATCGGGAAGTGCTGCCATAGTCGTGCGGTAAATCTCCTCGATGTCCTCGGCATGATCAGGGTGTGTAAGGATGAGGCCAGCGTTGCGGGTCATCCCGGCAAGGGTCTTCTCGCCGACTTCCAGCGGGTCCATGCCCAGGTCAAAGCCGGTGCCGAATTGTTCCAGTGCCGCGCGATCGGGCGGCACAAAACCCGATGCCGCAAACATATCAGGCCGCTTGAGCGCGCTGTCCCAGGCATTAGTGCGCGTCAGGCCGGGGCACATCAGCGAGACGCCAATACCATGCGGCGCGAGGTTGTAGCGCAAACATTCAGTCAATCCGCGCACAGCGAATTTTGATGCGGTATATATCCCTGCCTGCGGCCCGGCGCAGTAGGCCGCCATCGACGCTACATTGATGACATGCCCACCCTCTTTGTGGGCTTTCATCCCCGGCAGCATCGATACCAGTCCATTGACGGTACCGCCAAAATTGACGCCCATGATCCAGTCATAATCGGCATAGCTGGCAGCATCTGTCGTGCCGAACACGCTAACCCCGGCATTGTTGACAAGCACATGCACCTTGCCGGCTTCCGCCGCCACCTCGGCCCAGCGCGCCCTGTCCTGCACATCGAGCTTGACGAAACGCGGTTGCGTATGATTCTGGGCCGCAAACCAGTCCGCCGCTACTCTGCGATAATCCTCGTTGCGATAGGTCAGAATGAGGTTCATCCCGGCGTTGCTGAACGCGCGCGC
>JAGWQR010000281.1 GCA_028869975.1 Alphaproteobacteria bacterium
CACGCGCGTACCCGGGCTGATTGTGCTGACCCGGATTTCCCAATGGCGTTCACGGCCTCCCAGCCCGACCACCTCTGCCGCCCCATCGCTGGCCTCATCACGCAACAGGGGCCGCACATCGGGATGACGGATAGCGACGTTAACATCCAACCCGACAACATGCTCGCCCAAGACCTCTCGCGCTGCTGCATTGGCGCGGGTAATCTGCTGTTCGGTGACAATCAGGACAGGATCACTGATCGCTTCGATCAGCAGCGCCGAAAAATTGGGCGTAACCGGTGCCGGCGCCGCGCCCGGATCCGCTCGTGGTATCGTGCGACGCCCGGCTAGCGCCAAAAAGCGGGACATCAGGGAAGACCGATCTGCCATGCAGCGCATCCTAGCCCGCCACGCAGGGCTTGTCATGGCTTTGCATAAAACAGTGTTAATTTCGGTGCATGATCTGGACATTGCCCCGGTGATGCGCCTATCTTTGTGTGGATGGAAAACACCGATCCCTCTGGCGATATGGGCGAAGTCCCCTCTGCTGTTTCAGACACACGCCGCCGCGTGCTCAAGCTGGGCGCGGCCGGTGCGGTCGCCATCGTCAGCGTCAAGCCTGCCCTGGCGCAAACTGTGGGATCGGTCATCAACTGCCAGATTCCGGTGCCTGATCCGGGACGGGCCGGGCAATATATCGCATCTGACGGCAGCACCGTGCCGCCACTTACTGCCGGGGCCTTTCCACCGCCGGGCGCACCGTTCAAAGGGCAGGATGTCAAGAATGCGCTGGCGGGCAGCACCCTGCCAGGCACTGACCCGACGAGCAGCCAAGCCTATATGAACTATATCCGCAAGTTGCAGATGGGCCAGAGCGGCTTTACCTGCTACGCCTCGTTGCAAATGCCGGGACGCTAAGGGCTGGACGAACCCCGCTACAGCGCTGATCCGACAGACGTGCGGCGCGCAGTGCCGCTTGATGCGTTGACCGCGCTCTATCATCGCCGCTCCGGTCAAACCCATCTAGTCACGGAACCGGTGCCCGCGATTCTGGCCGCCCTGGCGCATGGCCCCGCGACTCTGGCGGAACTGGTGGTGCGACTTGAACTTCAGGGCCTGGTTGCTGATACGGACACGCCGGCGCGGCTGCGCGAACGACTGGACGAGCTGGAAACCATCGGGCTGGTATGGCGGCTATGAGACAGCACTGCACGCTCAAGATTGGCCCGCGCATCTTTCGCATCGGGTCGGATTGGGCCGCGCCGGTGCGCCAGTTGCGCGCGCTCTATGCCGACTATCCCATGCCCGATGACCTCATCGCGCATTTCACCGTGCGGCTGGAGGCGGCGCGCTGGTGGCGGCATTTCCTCCGCCCCAGCGTGCATATCAATGGCGATCATATGCTCCCGGGCGCGCTGCCCCTTCCGCTCGCCCAAGGGCTGCTCGCCGCCGAAATGGGGATGAACCTGCAACTGGCGCTCGGCGAGCGGCACTTCTTGCTGCTCCATGCCGCCAGCGCGGAACGCAACGGCAAGGTGCTGATCCTGACCGGCGAGTCAGGCTCGGGCAAATCGACGCTGGCGGCGCTGCTGGGGGAGCATGGCTGGCGCCTGCTCGGCGATGAATTTGTCTTGATCGACCCCACCACCGGCCATGCCTGGCCGTTCCCGCGCCCGGTCAGTCTCAAAAACGCCAGCATCGCTGTGCTCGACGCCATTGTCCCGCCCGCCCGTTTCGGCCCGCTGCTGACCGGCACCCCCAAGGGTGACATCCGCCATCTCGTGCCCAACGCGGCCGCGCTCAGCGGGATGGACAGCCCCGCTGCGCCTGCGCTCATCCTCTTCCCGCGCTTCGGCGTGCCGCGCGATGTCCGCACCATGGGCATCAGCGAAGTGTTCATCCGCCTCACCCAGGCGAGCACCAATTATGTCGCGCTGGGTGAAGCCGGGTTCGGCGCGCTCACTCGCCTCGTCACTGCCACTCCGGCGCGCGCAATCGATTATCCCGACACGATGACCGGCCTCGCTCTGGTGGAGGAACTTTGGAGTGCGCTGGCATGAGCGCGGCAGCCCGCCTGCTCGCCGCCCTGCTTGCCGATCCGGGGCGGGTGGCGCAAGTGCGGACAGAGCAATGGCCCATGCTCCTCACCATCGCAAGGGCAGAACGGTTGGCGGGAACGCTTGCTCTCCGGCTCGATGGCCTGAAGCTCCCCGCCTCTGTGCAGGCTGCGCTCGATGCCGCGCGTACCGAAGCCCAGCACAACCGCACCACCGCGCTCTGGGAGTCCGAGATGGCGCGTCGCGCACTTGGCGACCTTGGCCTGCCGGTCATCCTACTCAAAGGCACGGCTTATGCGGCGGCGGGTCTGACAGCCGGGCAGGGGCGGCAAATCGGCGATCTCGACATTCTCGTACCGCGCGACCGGCTTGATACGGTGGAAGCTGCGCTGCTCAAGGCGGGCTGGGAATGGGTCAAGCCCGACGCTTATGACGACCTTTATTATCGCCGCTGGATGCACGAACTCCCCCCCCTCATCCACACCGAGCGCGACCGGATGATTGATGTGCATCACACCATCCTGCCGCTGACCGCGCGCCCGAAGCCCGACGCGGCGGCGCTGATTGCCGCGGCGGTGCCCTTGCGCGATGGCCTGTTTGCCCTGTCACCAACCGATATGGTAATTCATGCCGCGGCCCACCTCATTGCCGATGGCGAGCTCGACGGCGGAATGCGCAACCTGTGGGACATTGACCGGTTGGTGCGCGAATTTGGTGTAAACGACTCACATTTTTTTACCATATTGGAAGTTATGGCGCAGCGTCACGGGTTGAGCGCCGCAACAACACGCGCACTGCGTCTCGCTCATGCGCTTTACGCTACGCCGCTGGCTGCGCCGTTCCGCGCCCGTCTTTCGCAGACCGACCGCCTGTTTCTCGCCCGTATCCTGGCCCGAGATTGCTGGGGGCGTGGCATGAACAAACCATTTCGGTTAGGTTTCTATATCCGCGCGCACCTGATCCGGATGCCGCTGCCGCTGCTGCTGCGGCACTTGTGGATCAAATGGCGCAGAATGGGCTAGTGTGCCGCGCCCCAGCTTTTGCCGGTGCCAATCTCCACGTCCAGCGGCACCGACAGGTTGAGATACGGTTCGGCGGCATGTTCCATAATCGTGCGGATCATGACTGATGCGCCCGCAATTAACCCCTCCGGCACTTCAAACACCAGTTCGTCATGCACCTGGAGCAGCATCTTGACCTCGCCCAGCCCTGCATTCACCAGAGCCCCCGGCATCCGCACCATCGCGCGCTTGATAAGATCGGCGGACGTGCCTTGAATCGGCGCATTGATCGCCGCGCGCTCGCTGCCCTGCCGTTCGGTCATGTTGGATGATTTGATCCGTGCGAAATGGGTTTTACGGCCAAACAGCGTGGTCGTGTAGCCGGTCTCGCGTGCATTTTCGAGTGTCTCGGTAATATAGCGCTGGATACCGGGGAAGCGCTCAAAATAGCGGTCGATCATCGCCTGCGCTTCCGGTGGCGTTATCCCCAGCCGGACAGCAAGTCCCCAGCGCGAAATACCATAAAGCAGGCTGAAATTGATCGTTTTCGCCTTGCCGCGCGTATCGCGGTTGATCTCGCCAAAAAGTTCCATTGCGGTGAGCGCGTGTATATCCTCGCCTGCCGCAAACGCTGCCTTCAAAGCAGGCTCATCGGCCATGTGCGCGGCGAGGCGCAGCTCAACCTGGCTGTAATCCGCCGACAACAGAACATGGCCCGGCCCCGCAACAAACGCATCGCGGATGCGTCGCCCGACCTCGGTGCGGATCGGGATATTTTGCAGATTGGGGTCATTCGACGACAGCCGCCCGGTCTGCGCGCCGGTGAGGCTGTAGCTGGTATTCACGCGGCCTGTTTTCGGATTGATTTGTGTCTGCAAACTATCCGTATAGGTTGATTTGAGCTTGGAAAGCTGCCGCCAGTCGAGCACCTTCTGGGCAATCCTGATCCCCTGCCCGGCAAGCCGCTCCAGCTCGGTGACATCGGTGGAATACTCGCCCGATTTGCCCTTGCGCCCCCCCTTCAACCCCATTTTCTCGAACAGGATGTCGCCCAGTTGCTTGGGGCTGCCGATGGTGAAGGACAGCCCGGCGAGCGCATGAATCTCACCCTCCAGCGCAGCTATCCCTTGCGCAAATTCGGTTGACAGCCGCGCCAATTCCTGCGCGTCCACCAGAATCCCGGTGCGTTCCATCGCCGCCAACGTTGCGACCATGCCTCGATCCACCCGCTCATAGACGGTGGTGACCTGCTCGGCAGACAATCGCGGCTTCAGGCGCTGCCACAGCCGCAGCGTGACATCGGCGTCCTCGGCGGCGTAGCGGGTGGCGTCTTTCAAGCCAACCTGGTTAAAACTGAGCTGGCTTTTGCCCTTGCCGCACACCGCATCGAACGTGATGGTTACATGGTTGAGGTGGCGCAGCGCGAGCTCATCCATACCATGATTATGCCTGCCGGCATCAAGCGCGAAGCTCATCACCATTGTGTCGTCATAAGGCGCGACGGCGAGGCCGTGCTGCGCAAACACATTGATGTCATATTTCAGATTATGCCCGATTTTGAGCACGCCGGGGTCGGCGAGCAACGGCCCCAGCAATGCCAGTGCGCGCTCAAGCGGGATTTGTGGCGGCACCTCGGCGAGCAAATCGGTGCCGCCATGCGCGAGCGGGACATAGCAGGCGAGCCCCGGCGCAGTCGCGAGGCTGAACCCGACCAGCCTGCCCGAAATGCTGTCGAGCGCGTCGGTCTCGGTATCGACCGCGACCACGCCCGCATAGCGCGCCTCGGCGATCCATTGCTCAAGCGCCGCTACGTCCTGCACGCAGTCATAGCTGTCCACATCGAACGGCACATCGTCGGCGCGCGGCGCGGGTGCTGGCGCAACCACCACTGGCGCGTGAAGCGAGGGTGCCCCAGCCGACCCCACCTTGGCGAGCAGCGAGCGGAAACCTTGCTGCTCGAGAAACGCACGCAACGGATCGGCGGGGATGCCCTGCAGCACCAGCGCCTCAAGCGGCATCGGCAGCGCCACATCCTCCTTCAAAGCGACCAGTATGCGGGAGAGCCGCGCCTGTTCGGCATATTCGATCAGATTATCCCGTAATTTGCCCGGTTTCATCGCGGGTGCAGAGGCAAGCGCGGCTTCCAATGAGCCATACTCATTCACGAGCTTCGCCGCCGTTTTCGGGCCGACCCCCGGCACACCGGGCACATTGTCCACACTATCCCCCATCAGCCCGAGCACATCGCCCAGCAACTCCGGCTCCACGCCGAACTTCTCGAACACGGCTTGCCGCCCCAACAGCCGGTTGTTCATCGTATCAAGCATGTCGAGCCCCGGCTGGATGAGCTGCATCAAATCCTTGTCGGACGAAACGATCGTCACCTTCCACCCGGCCTTGAGTGCCGCCACGGCATAGCTTGCGATCAGATCATCCGCCTCATAGCCCAGCTCCTCAATGCACGGCAGGCTGAAAGCGCGCGTCGCCACCCGGATCAGCGGGAATTGCGGCACCAGATCTTCGGGTGCGGGCGGGCGGTGCGCCTTGTATGCAGGGTAAATATCATTGCGGAAGGACTTGCCCGAGGCATCAAGGATCACAGCCAGATGCGTTGGCCCATCCGACTTGTGGAGCGCATCGGCGAGCTTCCACAGCATCGTGGTATAGCCATAGACCGCGCCGACCGGCGTGCCTTCGGGGTTGGTGAGCGGCGGCAGGCGGTGATAGGCGCGGAAAATATAACCCGAGCCATCGACGAGGTAGAGGTGATTGGTGGTCATCTGCACAGCCTAGCGCGATTGCCCCGCCGGGGTAAGGGGGTTATGCGTTGGCGCGCATCTGGGCATAAAGGGCAAACAGATCGGCAAAATGCTGATCCATCGTGCGAACACTGCCTGCTTGCGCCGTCGCGAGGGCGCGCGCCTGTGCCGCCCCTTCTGCCACGAAATCGCTGATGGCCGCTGCCGCACTGCCAACATCATTGGCCGTGTAAAGCCGCGATCCCGGCCCGCGCGCCTGATCGGCAATGCCGCCCTGATCGGGCGCAACCACCGGTAGGCCGGAAGCGCGCGCCTCCGCCCCCACCATGCCGAAAGTCTCCGCCTCGCAGCCATGGATCAATGCGTCAGCCGAGGCGAGCAGCCGCGCGAACTGCGCACGGGTTTTGGTGGGGGCAATCAGTTGCACATGCGGCAAATCACGAACATAGCGCGCGATGCTACGCTTGTTGCGGCCATCGCCCGCAATAATCAGCCCGATCGGCGCCTTGTGCCCGGCGGCGACCACCGCATCCGCGACAAACGGCCAACGTTTTTCCGCCGACAAGCGCCCCGCGCCGAGCAACAAGGTCGCGTGTGGACTCAGTCCGCAGCGTGCGAGCAGTCGCGCGCGCAGATGCTCATCGCGAAATACGGGCGAGAAGATGCCATCCTCCACCCCCATCGGGTTGACGACGACCTTGGCCAGGCCGCCATCGTGCAACCGCTGCCCCAGATCTTCATTCGCACAGATCACCGCGTCATAAGCGGCATCAAGCCGTCGCAAATGCCGCCAGAACCATTCAAACCGCCGGTCGATGGTATCGCGCGCGAGAATCCGTCCGAACCAGCGATAGGCATAGGCCGAGAGCGGATCGGCATGCATGATGAGCGCACGCGGGATATGCGCGCCGGACCACCGCGCAGTCTGCGAAGCGCTTCGCCAAGGGGAGGAAGCGGCCAGAATATCCGGTTTCGAGGCCGTAATTGCTTCATGAAGTTTCATTTCATTATCAAAATAAAAATATTTGGGATCGAGCTGGAATTTGCGTGCCTTGATATGCACAACGCGCGCCTGCTTGCTGCGTTCCTCAATGCCGTCATGGTCGCTTGGCGCGATAATCGTAATATCATGCCCCATCGCCGGCCCTGCAACCAGTTTGCGTTCGATATAGGTTTTCACCCCGCCACCAAAGGGTGAATAAAAGCCACAGACATCGACGATGCGCATGGCGTGCTAGCTGCCTTTGACAGGCCCGAAACTAAGAAATCCGTGCCAGTAATTCATCACTATCGTCATCGATCCGCGTCCGCCATTGGCCACCCAGCGCGTCTCCGCAGCAGTCGGCGCGCGCATATGGAGCTTGGGATTACCCGAAAAGCCGATGCCATCGCTAAACTTGTCAAACTTGTGGTTGGCATTGCGGTCATGCAGTACAACGATGCTATACGCCCCGGCCCCCGGCAAGCGCGTGCACAGCGTGACCATGCCAGTCGCTGGCACAGGCATTTCTACACGGCGGAATGTCTTGCCTGCATTGACCAGGTTCGTGTCATCACCGAGGAAATCGCCTTCTACCGAAGGATAAACCTCCATTTTCAGGAGGCCGGTACGGTCCTTCAGGCCAACAACATTGACCCATACCGCAGGCCCTGGCTCTGCAAGCCGGCATTGGGCATTGACTTTGCCCAGACCGGAGCCCGCCGCATCGGCATAGGCTGCCGATCCGCTCAAAACCAGCACGGCAAAGCTAATCAGCAGGATGCATTTCATAGCGAATTCCTGTTTTCAAAAGATCTGACGCGCCCAGGATTATGCCGACCAGAACATGCACCAATGTCGTCGAAATCGCGACCAGCCAGATGACATGCTCGATATGTGCCGGGGTAGCGCGGCTCTGTTCAATCAAAACAGATGCTACGCCCGCAAACAGCACCTGCTGATTGGGAACAAAAGGCAGGCGCGACAACAACAGCTTGACCGTACTCAGCACCAGCCACCATACCAGTGCAATGTTGGGCAGGGCAAGCGACCAGAGCAAAGCAGTCGTCATCATGATAATCAGCACGCGGATCAGTACAATTCCAGATACAAACCACAAATCATGACGAGGCAGGCTAAAAAGCCGCCCGCGAAAGAACATCATCACCAGCGAGCTTAAAGTGATAAAGCCGATCGACAGGGCAAAGTAGAAGGCATCACCGCCACCCAGTAACGTCCCGAACAACCGGTAAGCGAAGCCAAGCATACCTAAGGTGACGAGATTGCCGATCAGCGCGGACAGGATCGCCACATCCTTGATTGCCCCAAACGGCGTTCCCGTCAGATGGGCATTGCGGCGTGCCCAGGTATAGAAATACACTTCTCCAGAATAGCTGGGCAACAATTCATTCGTCACCTGTTTGCGCATGAGCGCAATAATACCACTAAAGGGTATCCCCCAAAGCCGACGAAAAATAACCCAGTCCGTGGTCGGGCCCGCCATATACCCAAATGTAAAG
>JAGWQR010000282.1 GCA_028869975.1 Alphaproteobacteria bacterium
AGAATCGGGCGCGATGGACTATACGATTGCTTCTGGGATCATCGCATGATAGGCCGCGATGATCTCCTCGACTTGAGGGTTGCCGCCGAAACCCATCGTGAGCAACATGTCGATCGAGGGCGGCGCGCGCGCCGGGCTGATCGCGCCCGACGATAAGACATTTGCGTATATCAAGGGCCGCCCGATGGCCCCCCGTGGAGAAGCATGGGATGCGGCTTGTGCTTATTGGCGCACGCTCGCCACCGACCCCGGCGCAACCTATGACAAGCGCGTGGCCATCCGCGCGGAGGACATTGCCCCCACCGTCACCTGGGGCACGTCGCCCGAAGATACTGTCGCGATCACCGGCGCGGTGCCCGATCCCGCCAGCTTCGCCGATCCAAACAAGCAGGAGGCCGCCGCCAAATCGCTTGCCTATATGGGGCTGGAACCCAGCACAAAGATGACCGACATCGCGATCGATAATATCTTTATCGGCAGTTGCACCAACTCGCGCATCGAGGATTTGCGCGCGGCGGCGGCGGTGCTGAAAGGCAAGCACATCGCCCCCAATATCAAACAGGCGCTGATCGTGCCCGGATCGGGGCTGGTGAAGGCCCAGGCGGAAGCCGAGGGGCTGGACGCGGTGTTTACCCGTGCGGGGTTTGAATGGCGCGAGCCGGGCTGCTCGATGTGCCTCGGCATGAACCCCGACAAAGTCCCGCCGGGACAGCGCTGCGCCTCCACCAGCAACCGCAATTTCGTGGGGCGCCAGGGGCCGGGCGCACGCACCCACCTTGTCTCGCCCGCGATGGCGGCGGCGGCGGCGATTGCGGGGCGGTTGTGCGATGTCCGGGAGATGAGTTAGGGTCGCCTACCGCGTCAATTTCTTATACGCGAGGCGTGTCGGGCGGTCGGCCGCGTCCCCTAATCTCCGCCGTTTGTCCTCTTCATAGCTCTCGAAATTGCCCTCGAACCATTCCACGTGAGAATCCCCCTCGAACGCGAGGATGTGCGTCGCCAACCGATCCAAAAAGAAGCGGTCGTGGCTGATGACGACGGCGCAACCCGCGAATTCCTCCAGCGCCTCTTCCAGCGCGCGCAGCGTTTCCACGTCCAGATCGTTGGTCGGTTCGTCGAGCAGCAGCACATTGCCACCATGCGCGAGCATCTTGGCCATATGGACGCGGTTGCGCTCCCCGCCCGAAAGTTGCCCGACCTTTTTCTGCTGATCGGTGCCCTTGAAGTTGAACGCACCCACATACGCCCGCGTGGGGTATTCATATTTGCCGAAGGTGAAGCGCTCATTGCCGCCCGAAACTTCCTCCCAGACATTCTTGTTGGGATCGAGTGCGTCGCGCGACTGGTCAACATAGCCGAGCCGCACGGTTTCGCCCTTCTCGATCGTGCCGGTGTCGGGCGTTTCCTGCCCCGTGATGAGCTTGAACAGCGTGGATTTACCCGCACCATTCGGCCCGATCACGCCGACAATGCCGCCGGGCGGCAGCGTGAAGGTCAGGTCTTCAAACAGCAATTTGTCGCCATAGGCCTTCGAGATATTGTTGACCTCGATGACCTTGCCGCCCAGCCGCTCGGGCACCTGGATGAGGATTTGCGCCTTTCCGGGGGCGCGGTTTTCCTGCGCCTCGACCAACTGGTCGAACGCCTTGATCCGCGCTTTTGATTTGGTCTGGCGGGCTTTGGGGGATTGGCGGATCCATTCCAGTTCGTCCTTGATCGCCTTTTGCTTGCCCGCATCCTCGCGCTCTTCCTGCTCCAAGCGCTTGGCCTTCTTTTCCAGATAGGTCGAGTAATTGCCCTCATAGGGGTAGTAACGGCCACGATCGAGTTCGAGAATCCAGTTGACGACATTGTCGAGAAAGTAGCGGTCGTGCGTAATCATCAGCACATTGCCGGGATATTCCTTGAGGTGATTTTCCAGCCACTGGACGCTTTCGGCATCCAAATGGTTGGTCGGTTCGTCGAGCAGCAGGATGCTCGGTTTCTGGATAAGCAGGCGGGTGAGCGCGATGCGGCGGCGTTCACCGCCCGAAAGATTATCGACCGGCCAGTCGGACGGCGGGCACCTGAGCGCTTCCATCGCAATTTCAAGCTGGTTGTCGAGCGTCCAGCCATCAACCGCGTCGATCTTCTCCTGCAGCGTACCCATTTCTTCCATCAGCGCATCGAAATCGGCATCCGGCTCGGCCATCAGCGCCGAAATCTCGTTGAAGCGATCAACCATATTGGCGGTGTCGCGCGCGCCATCCTTCACATTTTCCAGCACCGTCTTGGTCGGATCAAGCTGCGGCTCCTGCGCCAGATAGCCCACCGTGATATTCTCGCCCGGCCAGGCTTCCCCCGTAAACTCCGTGTCGATCCCCGCCATGATCTTCATCAGCGTTGATTTGCCGACGCCGTTGGGGCCGACGATGCCGATTTTCGCATCCTGATAGAATTGCAGGTTGATGTTGTTCAGGATCGGCTTCTGGGCACCGGGGTAGGTTTTGGTCATGCCCTTCATCACATAGGCATATTGCGCGGCCATGGGGTCTGGTCTCCGGTTTGGGCGGTGGAATGGAATGTGCCGCGCTCTAGACGATGCGGGACGGGTTGGCAAACACGCGGGCTTCGATTAGCAGTGTGGGTATGAAGTTTTCTGCCGCATTTGCGCTCGCCGCGCTCCTTGCCCTGCCCGGTTGCACCGACACGCCCGACAATGCAAGCGATGCCGCACTCGCAAACAGTGCCCGCGCACTCAGGCAGAGTGCTGATGACATGGTAAACGCGCAGGTCAACCAGATCGATGCTGCGGCAGACGCCAACGCTGCGGCAGCAGCCAACGCTGCGGCAGCAGCCAGTGATGTAAGCAATGTTCCGGCGAACGCATTCCAGAATGCCGCATCGGCATCAGCGCAAAGCCAGGGCGCCACGCACTAATCGTGGTCAATACGCCCGCGCCGCTTCAGGCTGTTGGCCAGTACCTTCAGCCTGCGTTCGACAACATCGCCCGCAAGCGCATGATAGCCGGATTTAACCCGCAGCACCACCGCATCTGGTGTCAGTATCAGGCGCGTATCCCGCAGCGGCGCTTCCAGCCCCGCGCTTAAGCGCTGGCCGAGGCGGATCGCCAGCCCCCAGCGCACTGCACGCGACAAATCATCAGGCGAGGCAACGCGCGCAAGTATGGCCGGTGCAGTCTGACCGCCGCCAAACGCGGTGAACAGCGCCTGTGCCATTTGTGCGCGGCCATTGGCATCAACCGCAACCCAACTACCATGCAGCGCGGCATCCAGCCCGCGTTCGGCACGAAAATCAGGATTGGCGTGCCAGCCAATATCCCCAAGCAGGCAGGCAGCATGACGCAGCCGATGTGCAGCGGCGCCTTCTTCGGCAAACAGGGGCGCGATCCAGTCGTTGATCAAATCGCCATGCTGCGCAAAGCGGCCTTGAGTTGCGCCCTCATGCCGTGCTGCCACCAGCAGCGGATCATCGCGCCGCACGACTTCCGGCAACCCTTGATAGAGCAATCCCTCACGCAATCCATAGGCTGAAATGATGAGAGCAGAGGATTTGAGCCGGGATTCGACAACATCAAGAATTGCTGCGGCCCCGCCCAGGGTTGGCAGACGACTTACCGAAATCAACCCCTTGGATTTGGTGCCTGCCCCATTCTGTCTTGCCAGAGCCGCGCCCAAAGTGGCCCCCGCTTGTGTTGGCATCTGATACTGGTGCAGAACGGCGAGCGGTTGGCTGGTCAGCAAAATATGACAGCGCGCCAGTGCGCGCCACGATCCGCCGACAAGATAGAAAGGCAGCCGCCTGGTCACATCGCCCCAGCCTGCCGTGACAAGCGCAGCTTCGATATGCGCAGCCAGCGCCGCCCGCCCCTTTGCAATCACGGGCATCAGCCGCAGCACGCCCAGCGGCAGCGAAACCCGCTCATGAACTTCACCGCCGCACACCCGCACCAGTTCGAGCGAGCCGCCCCCCAGATCGCCGACGAACCCATCGGCGTCGGGAATGCCCGAAATCACGCCATAGCCCGCCGCAACCGCCTCTTGCTCGCCTGAAATCACCTCCACCGGCAAGCCCAACGCCTCCACCTGCGCTACAAATTCGGCACGATTGGCGGCATCGCGCACAGCGGCGGTGGCGACGGTGCGCACTTGCGCAATCCCCATCTCTTGCGTCAGCAGACGGTAACGCCGAAGTGTAGCGAGCGCGAGCTTCATCCCGCGTTCGGGCAGCCTCCCGGTCTCGGCCATTTGAACACCCAGGCCAGCAAGCACTTTCTCGTTAAAGATGGCGGTTGGCGCGCGCGACGCTCCACCATAGACAACAAGGCGAACCGAATTCGAACCCAGATCGATTATCGCGGAGGTTGGTGTCGCGGTCATGTGTGGCGGTGGTATAGCAGCGTCGGGACTTCATCGCCGTTGGCGAGCGCAGTGCCGCGCCCGGACAATGACGGGTTGGTCATGAAATAATGGTGCAGGTTGAACGGTGGATTACCCTGCGCGGCGCGCTTGTAGCTGCCGTCGCTCTGGAGCCACCAGCTCTGCTCGGTATCCATCATATTGGCGACCATCACCTGATCGAGAATCTGGTCGCGCACCGTCGGATTGAGAATGGGCAGCGCATATTCAACCCGGCGATCAAAGTTACGCGGCATCCAGTCGGCGGACGAGATATAGATATGCGCCTCATCATTGGGCAGATCGGCACCATTGCCGAACACCCAGATGCGGCTATGTTCAAGAAAGCGCCCGACCACGGATTTGACGAAGATATTCTCGGACAGACCTGTCACACCAGGGCGCAGGCAGCAAATCCCGCGAATGACCAGATCAATATGCACGCCTGCACTGCTCGCCTCATAAAGCTTCTCTATAATCTGCGGATCAACCAGCGAGTTCATCTTTGCCCAGATCGCGCCGGGTTTGCCTTCGCGCACATTGTCCATTTCTGCTTCGATCAGCTCCACCAGTCGCTGGCGCAGCCATTTTGGCGAGATGGTCAGCAACTCGAAACTTTCCGGCTCGACATAGCCGGTGATGTAGTTGAAAACTTTGGCGGCATCGCGCCCCACGCGCGGATCGGCCGTAAAGAAGCTCAGATCCGTGTAAATCCGCGCCGTCACCGGATGATAATTGCCCGTGCCGAAATGGCAGTAGGTGCGGTGCTCGCTGCCCTCGCGGCGAACGACCAGCGAAATTTTGGCGTGCGTTTTCCAATCGACAAAGCCATAAACCACCTGCACGCCCGCGCGCTCCAGTTGCTCGGCCCAGAGCAGATTCTGCTCCTCCTCGAAGCGCGCCTTGAGTTCTACGACCGCCGTCACCGATTTGCCCGCTTCGGCTGCGTTGATAAGCGCGCGGATCACCGCCGATTGTTTACCGGCGCGGTAGAGTGTCTGCTTGATCGCTACCACATCGGGGTCGGACGCCGCCTGGTTGAGAAAGGCGATGACGACATCAAACGCCTCATACGGGTGATGGACGACAATATCCTTGGCGCGGATCGCGGCGAAACAATCTGAATCATATTCCCGGATCCGCTCGGGGAAGCGCGGCGCGAACGGCGGAAATTTGAGATCGGGCCGATCCTCATCAATGATCTGCGCCAGATCACCCACGCCAATGAACCCCGCCTTTTCGATGATGAGCGCGTCGGTTCCGCCAAGCTGCTTCTTGATATAGCGCTCCAGATCGCGCGGCATACCGGTTTCCAGTTCCAGCCGGATCACGCGCCCGCGCCGCCGCCGCTTGATCGCGCTGCGGTAAAGCGCACCAGATCTTCCGCTTCCTCCTCGATTTCAATATCACTGTCGCGGATGATACGGAACGCGCCAACGCCGAGCACTTCATAGCCGGGGAAGAGCTGCTCGGTGAATCGGCGCAGGATTGCTTCCACCGTCACATAGCGCGCCGCACGACCTGGAATGCGCACAAAGCGCGGCAGGCTCGCCGGAAGCAATACCAGTTCGCGGATCGGCTCGTCATCGGCAATGCGCTTCAAATCAAACAGCATCCCCCGCCCCTGGTTGGGAATGAACGGGAAGGGATGCGCCGGATCGAGCGCCTGCGGCGTCAGTACCGGGATGAGATGCTCGTGCAGATAGGTGTTCAGCCATGCACACGCCGCCGCATCAAGCGTATCTGCCTCAGGTACGGCAATGCCCGCATCGCCCAGCGCATCGCTCAGATTACGCCAGATTGCCTGCTGCTGCGTGAGCAGACTGTCGGCGCTCTCTGCAATCGCTGCAAGCTGCTGGCCCGGTGTGAGCCCGTCCACCGAATGCGCCTCGATATTCTGGATCTGCTGGCCTTTAAGGCCCGCAACGCGCACCATGAAAAATTCATCGAGATTGCTGCCGGAGATCGACAGGAAACGCAGCCGTTCCAGCAGCGGATGTGCCGAATTTTCAGCCTCTTCCAGCACCCGCTTATTAAAAGCGAGCCAACTGAGTTCACGATTGAAAAAGCGCGGAATGCGAGTGCCGGGGCTATGCATTTTCGAGTTCCGGCTCAGTTAGGGAGAAGCCTGCCAGCACTTCGCGCGCCAATGGCACACTCAATGCCCGTCTTTGCGAAAGCGCCGCAGCGTCGAGCGCATCTACCACGCAAATCACAGCAACATAACTGCGCTCGATCCGGCGTAACAGGTAGTGCACAACATCATTGCCGATCGCCAAACCACGCCGCGCAACCAGCTTGCGCAGAAGCGCCTCCATCAGCGCAAGATCTGGCTCTGGCAAGGTTATGCTCGGCGTGGCCGACAGCCGCGAGGCAAGGTCCGGCAGTGTAATGCGCCAGCGCGGCGGCGCATCATCCGCCACCAGCAACAGCGGCTTGCGCGTTTCCTGCGCCCGGTTCCACGCGTGAAAAAGCCGCGTCTCATCTGCCCGGTCGGCGTCATCAATGAATTCTCCGCCCGATTTTGCCGTAAAAATACGGCCCAACAGCGAGCGTCCTGATTTGCGCGGGCCGGTCAGTACCGCCGCCGCCACCGGCCAGCGCCCCCAACCATTGAGAAACGCGACCACACGTTGATTGCAGGCCGAGACGCTGAATGCTCGCTCGTCCACACTCTCGGGCCAATTCAAGGGCAGACCCATTTGCGTCATTGCGGAGGTATCGGCGCCCCGGAAAGGCCAGCCGTAGCTGGTGACGACTCATGTTTTGGGGCGGGTGTTGCCCCGCCACCGGGCCGCGAAATCCGCAACGCCCCACCGCCCTGCTCAACATGAAAACCTTGCACTTCAAGCGCGGCACGCAATGCGCCGAGATCGCCTGCGAATGAAACGCTCATTACCGAAGTGCCACCAATCGCAACACTGTTCGTGCTTGCGGATTTGACTCCCGATATGGCGCGCACGCGAGTTTCGATGGCGCTGATCGCGCCGGCATCGGGTGTCACAAACTGCACAGTGAAACTTTGCGGCTGGGCTTCCTGCGGATTGGCATTCGCTGCGATATTGGCCAGATCGGCGCTGCTGTTGGCGAGCGGTGATTCGGCTGCAGCGATATTGCCCAGATCTTCAGGCGCAATCGGGGCTTCGATGATCAGCGACGGATCAGGCCGCAACTGCCCGCTGTTGAGCGCGCTCGTATAGAGGGCATCCATCCGCTGCACACCGACATCCATCAGCTTTTGCAGGTCGTCGCTCTTGTTGACCTTGAGGTCGAACGCGCCGAGTATGCGGTTTTCCGGGCCATAGCGCGCGGTGAAGTGCCCGGTTATCGGCCCTCCGGGATAGCTGCGTTGCAGCCGCACCTGCGGGATAATCACATCCGCCGCGCCATATTGATCGAGCAGCATCCGCCACCAGTTACGCCCGCGTCGATCCACCAACCCCGCGTTGATGAGCAGCGGATCAGGCCCGGTGCCGCTGGGCCTCACATAGCTGATCGGGCTTGAACCTGCGCGGAAATGCGCCCACGCCGTCTGCCAGGGTGTGCGTGTTTCAAAGACTTGCGCGGTACCCGCATCCCACATCACCGGAATGACGAGCAGGGGCGGCGAGCGCACGATCGTGCCTGAAATGCCCAGCACCTGCGATGAACGCACCCGGTCAAACAATATGCCCAGCCGCGCGATATAACGATGCTCGCTGATCTGCTCATCCTCAACCACCACCGCCTCAATCATCGAATCGAGCGCATCATCGGAGAGCACCGGCCCCGCCGTGCCGTGCATCTTCTGCCAGAGCATCTGCCAGCCTTTGCGCTGCGCCTCACGCCAGCCGGCCATGCGCGCATCTTCAGCATTATCCGCCGTTTCATCGATCATGATGCCCGAAACTTCATAACTCGACGTGCTGTCGATCGGCGCAACCCCGCGATCCCCGCCTTCAAGCTGCGCAAAAACACCCACCGCAAGTGCGCACATCATGCCAATCGCGCCATATTGCAGCCAGCGCGACAGGCGCACGGCTTCGGCACGCACACCCGCCCATTTTTCGGACACGCCATTGGCCCTTGGCAAAAGCGCGTGAATGCGGCTAGCAGCGATCACATGAACTCCGAACATGACAGTCACGAGCCCTATACCTATGCAAAGGCGGGTGTGTCCATTGATTCCGGCAATGCGCTGGTCAAGGCGATTGCGCCACTTGCCAAAGCCACGCGCCGCGCTGGCGCCAACGCAGATTTGGGGGGATTTGGCGGTTTTTTTGATTTGCGCGCGGCGGGGTTCAAAGACCCGTTGCTGGTTGCTGCCAATGATGGAGTTGGCACCAAGCTCAAGCTCGCCATCGAATCGGGCAAGCACGATGGCGTCGGCATCGATCTTGTGGCGATGTGTGCCAATGATCTGGTTGTGCAGGGGGCAGAGCCACTCTTCTTCCTCGATTATTACGCCACTGGCAAACTTGACAATGATGTCGCCGTCGCGGTCGTCGCCAGCATTGCGCAAGGCTGCAAAATTGCCGGTTGCGCGCTGATCGGCGGTGAGACAGCGGAAATGCCGGGCATGTATACAGATGGCGATTATGATCTCGCCGGGTTCTGCGTCGGTGCGGTCGAGCGCGATCAGGTGCTCACCGCCGACAGGGTTGCAGCGGGCGATGTCATCCTCGGCCTCGCATCATCAGGCGTGCACTCAAACGGCTTTTCACTGGTGCGGCGGCTGGCAGTGGACAAGGGCTGGTCGTTGCACGCACCCGCGCCATTTGATGCGTCACGCACACTCATCGACGCGCTGATGGCCCCGACGCGGATTTATGTGAAGCCGCTGCTCCCGCTGATCCGCAGCCGAAAGATCAACGCGCTCGCGCACATCACCGGTGGCGGGCTGCTGGAAAATATCCCGCGCGTGCTGCCCGAGGGGCTTCATGCGGTCGTGAATGCCGACGCCTGGCCGCAGCCCGCTCTGATGCGTTTCTTGCAGGAACAAGGCCATATCGAGCCCGCCGAAATGGCGCGCACGTTCAATTGCGGGATCGGCATGGCGGTTGTGGTCGCGCCGGATCAGGTGGAAGCGGTCACGGCCGCGCTCACAGCGGCGGGCGAGGTCGTGCACCGCATTGGTCATATCATCCCTGGCGACAAGGGCTGCACTGTACAGGCACGCGCTGAGACATGGGGGGCGAATGCCGGGTGGAAGGCGACGCACATTGGCTAGAGCCAAAATCGCGGTGCTCATCTCCGGGCGCGGCTCGAATATGGCGGCGCTGCTTTATGCATCCCGCGCAGCGGATTGCCCCTATGAGATTGTGCTGGTGGCGAGCAACGACCCTGAAGCACAGGGACTCCATCTCGCCGCCGCCGAGGGCATACCCACCTTCGCCTACCCGCACAAGGGAATGGAACGCACGGTGCATGATGCGCTGATGCACGCCGAGATCAGCAAGGCGGGCGCGGAATATGTCGCTCTCGCAGGCTATATGCGGCTGCTCTCACCCGAATTTGTGAACCGTTGGGCGGGCCGGATGCTCAACATCCACCCCAGCCTGCTGCCCAAATATAAGGGGCTGCATACGCACGAACGCGCACTCGAAGCCGGTGACAGTCACGCGGGCTGTTCTGTGCATATCGTGACGCCCGCGCTTGATGATGGCAAGGTGCTCGGCCATATCCGCGTCGCCATCCTGCCCGGCGATACGCCAGAAGCCCTGGCCGCGCGCGTGCTGATCGCCGAGCATCAGTTGTATCCGCGCGTGCTGGCGGCGTTCGTGTCGCGCGCCACCCCTCAACCGCCGGCAGGAGTGCCAAATGACGCAGCTTGAGCGGCGCGATCAGATCATTGCCATCGCGCTCGCTGCGCTTGCGGGCTATGTTGATGCGAATGGCTATCTGTTCTCGGGCGGATCGTTCGTCTCGTTCATGAGCGGCAATTCGACCAAGCTGGGGATTGCGCTCTCGACCGACATCGCGCGCGCGACGGGCATTGCGACGATTATCGCCGGATTCATCATGGGAGTCGCCTGCGCCACGCGCGGACGGCTGAACACACATCTGTCGCGCCGCGCTTTGCTTGCGGCGATTGCGCTTGTCCTGCTTGGTGCCACCTTTGGCTACCGTCAGGGCTGGGCCGCCATCGCGACACCGGGTCTGGCGAGTGCGATGGGCGCGCTGAATGTCGTTCTTGCTCAGGATGGCAAGGTTCGGGTCGGGCTGACTTATATGACCGGGGCGCTTGTCCGGATTGGCGAAATGCTGGGCGGCAATATGGAAAGCCGGGCCTCATGGGGCTGGAATTGCGCGTTATGGGCCGCGCTGGTGATCGGCTGTGCGCTGGGCGCCGCAGCGCATAGCGCATTCGCGCCGCTGGCACTGGTGCCCGGTGCGTTATGGTGTTTCGGGCTTGCCTGGCTTGATGGCCGGGTTAGCCCACAATCTCTTCCGGTTTGAAAAAGTAAGCGATTTCGATCGCAGCATTTTCGTCCGAGTCCGAGCCGTGCACCGAATTCGCCTCGATACTCTCTGCGTGCACTTTACGGATCGTACCTTCGTCGGCGTTTGCAGGGTTGGTCGCGCCCATGACGGTGCGATTGCGCGTCACCGCATCTTCGCCTTCCAGCACCTGCACCACGACGGGGCCGGAAATCATGAAGCTGACGAGATCGTTGAAGAAGGGGCGCTCGGCGTGCACCGCATAAAAACCCTCGGCCTCCGCGCGCGTCATATGGATGCGCTTGGACGCGACCACACGCAGCCCCGCGCCTTCCAGCATCGCCGTCACCGCGCCGGTCAGGTTGCGGCGGGTGGCATCGGGCTTGATGATCGAGAAGGTGCGGGTCACGGCCATGTTAAACTCCAGTAGATTGCGGGGTGTTTGCGCGCGCCCTTAATGATGCCCGCTGATTATGGCAAGAGCGTTACTGGTCTTCGCTGTCGGATACTGACATGTTGGACGCCCGGCGCGATTTACCGCAGGCGCAATGCTGTGTCTTGTGCTTGATGCGCGTGGTAGCGAATTCTTGTGGTGTCAGAATACCGTCGCCATTGGCATCGGCCTTGCGGAATTTTTCGACCCGTCGCGCGGCATATTCCTCGAACGAGAGCTTGCCGTCATGGTTCAGGTCCATCTTGTCAAACGCGCGCCGCGTATTGGCAAGAAATTCGGCCAGGTCGATCCGGCCATTATGGTTGTGGTCGTAGCGCTCGAAACGCTTCTGCTCCTTGGTCTTTTCATCGGCGGCGGGCAGATCGGGGAAATCATCGGCGGAAAGCGTGCTGTCGGCCTTGTTCTCGGGTGGCAGTGTGGGCGGCGTTGTGCCATTCGCCTGCGCGGCCGCAACTTCTGAATCTGCGCCACGCGGCGATGATATGTTTGCCGCCGGGGCGATGTTGCGCCAGATCAGCACCCCACCCGCCACCAGAAACAATGCCGCTCCCACGCCTGCCAGAAACCGCCACATGGCCCGCCCTTTCTTTATCTGATGTGGCCATGATTCCATGCCCCGCTCCGGGGAGCAAGCGGATTCATTCCGCGTCGGGCACACGGCAGCGATGTATCACTATGTCACAATATATGGCAAACACCGCGTTAACCGCACTCATTCAGTCGGTTTTAGCGACGTTTGCACCATAACCTGGCCCTGTAGTGTTTTTTGAACGGGGCAAAATGTGATTTTTCTCAGGTTTATGGTACGGATCAGGGCACAAGGTTTTTGTGCACGGCTGGTGCGCACTTGCGAGTCCTGTTCTGATCTTGCCCGTGAGAACGGGGGCAGCGCGCTGATCGAATTCGCGCTGCTGGCGCCGCTCTATCTCGCGATAACCGTGGCGACATTGCAAATCGGCATTCTCTATTTCGATCAGCAGGCCATCCAGACAGCGGCGGACAAGATCGCGCGTCAGGAAATGACCGGTCAGCTTACGTTTGACACAACCGGCATGACGGCAGCGCAGATTTCCAGCCAGACCGCCGCCGCCTTTGCCGCAGATTTGAACAAATATCTCAATTCACCGATCGACCCGACCCAGGTCAATGTCAATTTTGTCGTGGGCAATAATTTCAGCTCCATCGCGAGCGCGGACACCTCGTCTTCCGCCACCTACAATGCACAGGGACAGCTTGTCACCAGCGGCTATACGAGCAGCAGTCTGGTGCAGCCCTGCCAATATGGCGTGCTCAAACTCTATTATAATGCGCCAACCATGTTCCTGACCGGCCCATCCTGGCTTGGTATGAATTTCAATATCGGCGACTCCCGGGAAAATCGCCAGCTTGTCGGCACAGCCGTATTCAAATCGGAAGCCTTTCAGGGGGCCAAATGCTGAACTTCCGTCAACATCCGCCGCGTGCGCTTCTGCGTGATGACAGCGGCACGGCAATCATCGAATTCGCCTATGGCCTGCCGCTGGCGCTGATGCTCCTGTTCGGCACCATCGTGTTTGGCGATGCGATTGTGCTGCAACGCAAGGTGACCAATGCCACGCGCGCGCTCGCTGATTTGACCGCGCAGGGCGAATCGCTTGCCTCGCCGGGGTTCACCACCGTAACCCTGACCAGCAATGTCTTTCAGGGGGCGCAGCTCATTCTCTCTCCCTATGACATCACCAAATCGACGCTGACAATAAGCGATTATTGCGAGGACTCGACAGGCAAAATCACCGTCATGTGGTCGGAATATTATGTGCCGGGCGGCACCCCCACCGCCAAGCCGGTCACGAGCCCAGTCGCCCCTGCCATCAGCACCAATATCCTGCCGACGCCGACGTCCGGCACCGCCTGCATCACGCGTTCGGATGTGAAGTACAGCTACACGCCCTATATCGGCAATAGCTGGATCGCACCGTTCACCATTCAGGATCATATCTACATGGGTGCCCGCAATGCGCCCGACATCCCCTTTACACCATGATGAGACCAAAGATGCGCAAGCTTGCCCCCACGCCCCTCCAGAACCTGCTCCGCGATGATCGCGGCAATTTCCTGATGCTCACCGCACTTGCCCTTATTCCTGTGACGGCGGTTGTGGGCGCCGGCGTGGATTATGGGCGTTCTGCACGCGCCCAGCAGGAACTCAACGCCGCCGCTGACGCTGCGGTGCTGCTCGGGGTCAGCCAGAACGAATTGCGCAACAATACTTCTAACGGCACGATCAACACCACCCAAATCCAGGCGGATGTAACCCGCATGTTCATCGCGCAGGCCAATAATGTGCTCGGCATCAATGCCAATTTCGCGGCAGCCGGCAATGTTGCCGTCACGGTCACGCAGCCGCCCAACAACAATCTCAAGGTCAATGTCTCGCTGACTTATAACGCCTCGATCAACAATAATTTCATGGGCATTGTCGGCCAGCCGGTCACGCAGTTGACGGGCACGTCGGGTACCACCTCCAACAATGCGCCCAACATCGATTTCACGGTGATGATGGATACGTCTCCCTCCATGCTCTTTCCGGTCGATAATAACGGCATCTCCACGATGTCCAGCCAGACCGGCTGCGCCTATGCCTGCCACCAGGGCGGGCCGCTCACATCCGACAACACCACAACCTATTTCAACGGCACCTATGACCAGTGGGGCAATCCGCAATACACCACCTCCGACTATTATGGCTATGCGCGCTATGCCGGCCTCACCCTGCGGTTTGATGACGAGCAGAACGCCACCAGCCAGCTGATGAGCACCGCCTACAGCGCCGGCGTCAAGAACCTGACCAAATATGCCATGACGATCGATACGTTCGATGTGGGGATGAGTAACCTGCTGACCCAGACCCAGATTACCGATGGCACGCCTTCACCGGATACGAGCGGCGAAACGACGGCGGCGGCGGCGGCCACCACCGCCTCGCTCTATGTGCCATGGCGAAACAATTATGACGCAAATAATGTATACAACAATGACCAGGATACGCATTTCGAGGACATGATGACCGCGCTCAACACGAGCTCGAGCAGCTATTATATTCCCAATTCGGGCTATGGCACCAACGCCGCTGGCGATACGCCGCAGCAATATCTCTTCCTCATCACCGATGGTTTTGACGAGAACAAGCGCTTTTACCAGCCCGGTTTCGGGCCGCTGGATACCACCAAATGTCAGGCGCTGAAGAATCGCGGTATCCGCATCGCCATTCTCTATCTGCAAATCGATCAGGCCGCCTATACAGATAGCTGGTCGAAGAACACGGCGCTGCCGCAGGTTTCCCCGGCGGAAACCGCGCTCTCTAAATGCGTGACGCCGGGCCTGCTCTATACGGTGAGCACCGGATCGAACATTTCCAACGCGCTGAGCCAGCTCTTCATTCAGGCAATTTCAGAGCCGGTGCTGATCCAGTAAGAGTCAGCCCCGGTTGCAAACCTGGCGCGCGCCCGCGATGATTTTCTCGGGCGTGATGAGCGCGAGGCGTTCAAGGTTGGCGGCATAGGGCATCGGCACATCCTCGTTGGTGATGCGGATGACCGGCGCGTCGAGATCATCAAAGCCATGCTCCATGACGAGCGCCGAGACCTCGGACGCGATCGAGCAGGTCGCCCAGCCCTCTTCCGCAATCACCAGCCGGTTGGTCTTGGCGACGCTGGCAAGGATGGCGGGCAGATCGAGCGGACGCAGCGAGCGCAGGTCGATCACCTCGGCGGAAATGCCCTCTGCGGCAAGCGCTTCTGCGGCTTCCAGCGCCATGCCAACACCAATGGAATAGCTGACGATGGTGACATCCGAACCCTCACGCATCACCCGCGCCTTGCCAATGGGGACAACATGCTCGCCTTCCGGCACATCAAACGAGCGGCCATACAGCAGCTCATTCTCAAGGAACACAACCGGATCGGGCGAACGAATGGCCGATTTGAGCAGCCCCTTGGCATCCGCCGCATCATAGGGCGCTATCACGATTAGGCCGGGCACATGCGCATACCAGGGGCCATAATTCTGGCTGTGCTGCGCGCCCACGCGGGACGCCGCGCCATTCGGACCGCGAAACACAATGGGGCAGCGCATCTGCCCGCCCGACATATAATTGGTCTTGGCGGCGGAATTGATGATCTGGTCAATCGCCTGCATCGCGAAGTTGAAGGTCATGAACTCGACAATCGGTTTCAGGCCACGCATCGCCGCACCGACACCAATCCCGGCAAAGCCATGCTCGGTGATCGGTGTATCGATCACCCGCTTGTCGCCAAACTCATCGAGCAACCCTTGGGTGACCTTATAGGCGCCCTGATATTGCGCAACCTCTTCACCCATGACGAACACGTCCGCATCGGCGCGCATTTCCTCGGCCATCGCGTCGCGCAGCGCCTCACGCAGGGTGATGCGGACGGTGGGGCCGGAGGGCGTATCGACAGTGGCCGCAACAGGTGCGATGATGGCAGGTGCCGGCGCAGCCAGACTGGGTGAGAGGGCGGAAGAAGATTCCGTTCGCCCTGAGCTTGTCGAAGGGCTGCTTTCCATTTTCGATGAGGATAAGATCGGTGCTTCGACAGGCTCAGCATGAACGGCAGTTTTTGCTACCACTGGCGTCTCGTCCTCGCCCGCCATGCGCGCAATCACCGTGCCGACCTTCACGCCTTCCGTTCCTTCAGCCACAAGGATTTCGGCGAGCGTGCCTTCATCAACGGCTTCAAATTCCATTGTCGCCTTGTCGGTTTCGATCTCGGCAATGACGTCGCCCGATTTGATCGTGTCGCCGGGTTTGACATGCCATTTGGCGAGCGTGCCCTCTTCCATCGTTGGTGAGAGCGCGGGCATTTTCAGATCAAGCGCCATCAGTAACTCCCCACCAGCACGTCGGTATACAGCTCATTCGGATCGGGTTCGGGCGATTGCTCGGCAAAGTCCGCCGCCTCGCTCACCCGTGTGCGGATGTCCTTGTCGATTGTTTTGAGCACATCTTCGCCAACGCCCATCGCCTCCAGTGCCTTTTTCGCCCGCTCAATCGGGTCGTTATGCTCACGCATATCCTGCACTTCTTCCTTCGAGCGGTATTTGGCGGGATCGGACATTGAATGGCCGCGATACCGATATGTCATCATCTCCATAATCACGGGGCCTTTGCCCGAACGCACATAATCAATCGCCACTTCGGACGCGCCGCGCACCGCGAGCACATCCATGCCATCCACCTGAATGCCCGGCACGCGGAAGCTCTCGCCGCGCCGATAGAGATGCACTTCAGAGGATGCACGCGCAATCGCCGTGCCCATCGCATATTGGTTGTTCTCAATCACAAAGATAACCGGCAGCTTCCAAAGCTCGGCCATGTTGAGGCTTTCATAAACCTGGCCCTGGTTGGCCGCACCATCACCGAAATAGGCAATCGCAATGCCGCCATCACCCTTGTATTTGTGCGCAAATCCCAACCCGGCACCGAGCGATACCTGCGCGCCGACAATGCCATGCCCGCCGAAAAAGCCATGCTCGACAGAAAACATGTGCATTGAGCCGCCCTTGCCCTGGCTGATGCCCGCCGCGCGTCCGGTCAGCTCCGCCATCACCACCTTGGGGTCGATCCCACACAGCAGCATATGGCCATGGTCACGATAGCCGGTGACCACGCTGTCCTTGCCAGGTGTAATCGCCGATTGCAGTCCGACCGCGACCGCTTCCTGCCCGATATAAAGATGGCAGAAGCCACCAATCAGCCCGAGGCCGTAAAGCTGGCCCGCGCGCTCTTCGAAGCGGCGGATGAGCAGCATCTGCTTGTAGAATTCAAGCAGCTGATCCTTACTTGCAGTAAATGTCTGGAACGCGAGGTCGGGGTGCATATCGGTCGCGATTTCCGCGCCTGATTTTGCCGTTTTGGTTCGTGCCAAAGTTGCTGTCCTTGGTTGTTGGCCGTGCAGAGTCGATCTCTAGCCGC